>JAEZPX010000254.1 GCA_023413275.1 Bacillota bacterium
AAGACAGTACGCCCTGACCTGTACATGGCTTGTGGTATTTCCGGTGCAATTCAGCACGTTGCAGGTATGGAAAACTCCGAATTGGTTATTTCCATCAACAAAAACGACACAGCTCCCATTTTCGAAGTTTCTGACTTGGGTATCGTTGGTGACGTTAAGGTTATCCTGCCTAAATTGGCTGATGCAATCAGAAAATACAAAACAGCAAAGGCTAACAACTAATTATTTTATTAGTGATTTTGCAAGAACTTCCTTTGGATTCCAAAGGAAGTTCTTTTTTTATTTTTTAAATAATCTGATTTTAAGAGGTAAAATTAGTTTTGCTTAGCGGGGTGTTGCGTTTTGATAAGGTATGTTATTAAATAGTCTCGTAAGTTGCAAAACCTTTTCACCTTGAGGATTTTTAGCAGAAGAATCTTTTAAGGTACGTTGAAATTTTGTATTAATTCCCACACTGAGACAAAAAGACTAACGATAGAAATGGAAAGAGGGATATCATTTTATAAAGAAGTAATGGTGAAATAAACAAAATGATCAGTGAAAAAATTGCACAAAACAACATATTTTTTGAGTGTTTATTAAAGTTTAATGACTGAAAAAAGACGTTGAAGTCTAAAAATCTTAAAAATTTTTAATAAAGACACTAAAATCCCGCAAAAATAGACATATTTCTTTACTTATGCTATACTAAAGATAATCTGAAGGAGAGGATTGAGCGGGAATGAATTTAATGGAGCTTGATTATGATGCGAAAATGTTATCCATACAACCGGAGATAATTATCAGGGAAGCAAAGCCTTTTATGGAATTGATGATGGAGTGCAAATGCGCCTTAATGGAAGTGGAGACAAAGCTAAATGTTCTGAACGCTGAGTTTGCTTTAAAATACAATAGAAATCCTTTTGAGTCTATTAAATCAAGAATAAAAAGCCCCATGAGCATTGTTGAAAAGTTAAAAAGAAAGGGTTATCCCCTTACTGTAGAAAGTATGGAGAGAAATCTATTTGATATTGCTGGAATACGAGTAATTTGTTCTTTTGTAGATGATATTTATGCCATTGCTGCATTATTGGTGCAACAAGACGATATTACATTATTGGAAGCAAAGGATTATATAAAGAGCCCCAAGGAGAACGGATATCGTAGTTTGCACCTTATTCTGGAGGTACCTGTTTTCTTAGCAGAAAAGAAAAAACCTATGAAAGTGGAAGTGCAGTTTCGTACCATTGCCATGGATTTTTGGGCAAGTTTGGAGCATAAGCTAAAATATAAAAAGGATATTTCTGATGCAAAAGAGATTTTTGAGGAATTGCAGGAGTGTGCTGATATTATTAGCGATATGGATTTGAGAATGCAAGAGATTCGAAACAGAATCGAAGAAAAAGAGGATACAAACCCATAATTCTTTAAACCAGTTGCACTATCTTGTCAAGAAATGTTTAATCAAAACATCCTAGTCAAATTTTATAGGCTTCCTCAGATGGGTATTTTAGGTCAAGGAATAGGGAAATGGTGAATTTCTAAAGTATGTTAAGAAAAACTCAAAGAGTGATATTTTTACTCACAAAATATATTTAGGGCTCACTCCAAAGTGTGCTGCATACTTATTTTTAAAATTAACATAGGTAGAATTGAAACAGATATATGTATATATCTGTTTTTTATTTTGCGAATTTTGGGGAGAAGCTGATGTTTTTGCGGAAGAAAAATGGAATAGCACGACAGCGTTTGACAGAAAGTGCAGGGCGACCGTGGTATATTTTGGACAAGCAGAAAGTCTTTGGAGGAAAGCCAAAGAATCATGCCAGCGGATTTTGAATAAAAGGGAGGATACACAATGCGGCAGTATTATGACGGAGATATGAATTTGTATGACTATGGCGTAGATGAGGGAGCCTCAATTTTGCCAGAAAAAACAAAGCAGATGGGTGCACTGGAAAATCGAATACGAATCTACATTGAAGATTACGTGCATACATATTTATATCAATATGGCAAAAGCGGCGGGGGTAAAGAAAAAACAGCGGCCTTAGTTGGGCGTCACTTGGAGATTAACGGTGAGGAATCCGTAATTATTTCAGGCGCAATTCAGGGTAAGGGGACACCACAAAAAAATGGTGCAGAAGGTTTTAGTGAGGAAACATGGGAATATATTGGCAGTCAGATGGAAACCTATTTTAAAGGAATGAGCGTGGTTGGTTGGGCCCATTTGCAGCCTGGGTTTGGTTCTTTTCTGATGGCAAAGGACGAGCTGTTTCATGAGGAATTTTTCAAGGAAAGCTGGCAAGTTTTATTTGTTATTGACAGCTTGGATAAAATGGATACATTTTATATATACAACGAGGAAGGAAGAGGATTAAGGCAGTCAAGGGGTTATTTTGTTTATTACGACAAAAATAAGGAAATGCAGGAATATATGCTGGACAACAGCACGGTATATCCAAAAGAGGATTTATCAGCCATGGCCGCAGCGGAAAGTTTTCCAGAAGAGGAAATGGAGAATGGTCTTGAGGGAAGAAAGCGCAGACCAAGACCGGAAGAGCGTATGGATGCGGCAAAGGAAATACGAAGAGTTTTACAAAAACGAGCAAAAGAGGCTGAAGAAGTACAAAAAGGAAAATATACCATGCTGGCGGGAATAAGCGGTGCCCTTTGCGTTGTTTGTTTGTGTATGGGATTTGCCTTAATGAGTAATATGACCCGTTTGAGGAGCTTAGAAGGAGAGATTCTAGTGGTGCAAAGCTCCTACCAAAAGCTGGAGGATAGCATTGAAGGCGTTAAGGTGCAGGCGGCATTTGCGGCAGAGTCTAAGGTAGTGGAAGAGCCAAAGGCAGAACCCAAAAAGGAAGAAGAAGCGGTTGAAACTTGGTACACAGTAGAAGCCGGCGATAGCTTAGGTTATATTAGTAGAAAATACTACGGTGATAATAGCGGTGTGAATAAAATCATCAAAGCAAATGAGCTGGAAAATGCAGATATGATTTTTGCGGGGCAGTCTCTATTGATACCATAATCAAGGCTCTCAGCATGATTCTAAATAAGATATTGGGGAGTAATTTTTACCGAGTCTTAAAGCAAGTAGATTGGATTTTTCCTTTTGGTATTAGCCGAATAATATACCAAGGGGTTTATGATTCTTTTCATTTAAATACAGAGCCTATTCCAAACTGCTCCAGAATGAGAAATACTATACACCGAAAAGATCGGATATTACAAAAAAATGTTGCGATATCAAAAATAATGTGATACAATACTAATGCTGTTTAAAGTGGATAAGACTCAGAATAATGAGCAAAATATATAGGAGGATTTGAAATGACAACAATTGGTATGGTGTTAACAGGCATTTTAGCTGTTTTGGCAGTAGTATTGAGCGTAATTATTTTGATGCAGTCTAAGCGTTCTGCAGGCTTGGGCGCGATTAGCGGCGGTGGCAGCAGTGATACTTACTGGAGTAAGAACAAAGGTCATTCAGTAGAAGGCACGTTGGAGAAGTACACAAAAATTGGCGGCGCCCTTTTTATGATACTGGCTTTTGTGATTAATTTGGTTGGCTAAACGATGGGAGATGCAGAAGTGCATCTCTTTTTTTGTAAACAAATGAATTGGATAAAAATAGGAGGTATATATGGAGTTAAATCATATATTGGAAGAAAGAAAAGAGAAAATTCTCGGTTATATTATCAGTGAAGAGTATATTCCCTTAAAGCGCAAAGAAATTCGTCAAATGCTTTCTGTGCCAGATAGCGATAGAGAAATATTTGATGGATTGCTTGGCGAGCTTATTGCTGAGGGCAAGGTTGTGGAAACCAAAAAAGGAAAGCTTATGGCGCCTAAAACCTTAAATATGTCCACGGGGGTTTTCACAGGTCATGCCAAGGGCTTTGGATTTGTGACCCCTGACGAAGGTGGAGCTGATATATTTATTCCTGCCAATGAAACTGGCAGTGCTATGCAAAAGGACAGGGTATTATATAAGGTAATAAACCAAGCTGAGGGAGACAAAAAAGCAGATGGCGTAATCATAAAGGTTCTGGAACGGGGAATTGTTCGTGTTGTTGGTCTTTATGAACAAAGCAAAGGCTTTGGTTTTGTGATTGCAGATGATAAGAAATTCGCCAAAGATATTTTTATCGCTAAGGAGAATGCCAAGGGTGCAGTAAGCGGTCATAAGGTTGTTGTTGAAATCTTAAGCTATGGCGAGGAAAGAAGAAATCCGGAAGGAAAGATTGTAGAAATATTAGGCCACGTGAACGATCCAGGGGTTGATATTCTATCTGTGATTCGCCGCTTTGATTTGGCAATTGAATTCCCTGAAAAAGTTTATCAGGAAATTGAAAAGCAAGCAACAGAGGTTTTGGAAAAAGATAAAGAGGGCAGAGAGGATTATCGAAACCTTCTTACCATTACCATTGATGGAGAGGATGCAAAGGATTTAGATGATGCTGTATCTCTATCAAAAATGGGGAATGGGAACTATTGGTTAGGGGTGCATATCGCTGATGTAACCCATTATGTTCGTGAGCATACAGCATTGGATCAGGAGGCATACGCCAGAGGAACCAGCGTTTATTTGGTGGATCGAGTAATCCCAATGTTACCTCATAAGTTGAGCAATGGTATCTGTTCCTTAAACCCAGAAACGGACAGATTAACATTAAGTTGTATGATGGAAATAGACGCAAAGGGAATTGTTATTTCTCACAAAATTTGTGAATCAATAATCCACTCTGATTTTCGTATGACATATACAGCAGTTAGAGAAATCATTGAGGATAAGACCCCTGAACTTTTGGAAAAATATGCTGAAATTGTGCCTATGCTAACTTTGATGAATGAACTTAGGCAGGTGTTAGGGGAAAAGAGAAAGAAACGAGGCTCGGTAAATTTTGATTTGCCTGAGTCGAAGATCATCTTAAATGAGCAAGGCAAACCCATTGAGATTCGTCCTTATGAAAGAAGTATTGCTACAAATTTGATAGAAGAGTTCATGCTGGTTTGTAATGAAACGGTTGCTGAAAATGCTTTTTGGCAAGAAATACCCTTCATGTATCGGACACACTTGGAACCGGATGAAGAAAAGCTTAAGAAAATGGAACAATTCATTCGAGGTTTTGGATATTATCTGAAGAAGAAAGATGGAGAGATTCATCCAAGGGAGATTCAGAGGGTTTTACAAGAAGCAGAAGGGACAGAGCAGGAACGTATCATTACCAGAATGGTTTTGCGTAGTATGATGCAGGCTCGCTATGCGGCAGATAATCTTGGGCATTTTGGGCTGGCGGCAAAATATTATTGCCACTTTACTTCGCCAATACGTCGCTATCCTGATTTGCAAATTCATAGACTTTTAAAAAAGATGCTTCATGGTGAGTTAAATGAGACGCAATCTAGGGAATACCATAAAAAGATGCCGGACATGGCTCTGCATTGCTCAAGGCGGGAACGTATTGCCGATGAGGCTGAGCGGGATACAGACCAGCTGAAGAAGGTTGAATTTATGTCGGATAAAATTGGCCAAGTATTTCAGGGCATTATCTCCAGCGTAACCAACTGGGGAATTTATGTGGAGTTACCCAATACCATTGAGGGAATGGTAGCGCTGGCCATGTTGGATGACGATTATTATGAATTTAATGAAAAGAGTATGATGGTCTTTGGTAAAAGGACAGGAAAAAGCTACCGTTTGGGAGATAAAGTGACGGTTGTTGTAGCCAAGGTATCAAAAGAGTTAGGAACCATTGATTTTTTATTTGAAGATGGTGTAGAATAAAAAGAAAGCCTGTATGCGAGATGTTCGCAATGCAGGCTTTTTTATTGCAATGATGGATGTATCACAACAAAAGGTATAAAGAAAACCCCTTTGGCAAGGTTATATTAATAAGAAAAGAAAGACTTATCTTTCTCGTGCATTCAAAGTGTTTTTCAGCTGATAGCAGCGATACAATCCAAGCATAAATCCTCCCGCATAAATCAGCATTGAAAAAGCAAGAAAAGGCTTGGGGCATGATAAATTGGTTATTTTCTGATAAATCCAACACCCAAACATAAGTAAACTGCTGATTGCAGAACAGATTGTTATCAAGAAAAAATGTTTTGCAGCAAGTGTAGCAGTGGAGGCATCAACATTAAAATCGGGTAGGAGACGGGAAGACATTTTTCTTGTTTGCCGTGTTTCACTATAAAAAAACATGGAGATTAAAAATAAAACAACGGTGTAAATCAGCATAAGAGCCTCCTTTTTTAGAATATTGCCTAAATTTTACTATTGACAATATAAAAGTATCTTTCATTTTATATACAGTAGTGTAGCATTTTATAATATGTAAAGCAAGAAAATAAATCGACAATACACCTTGGAGCATTGGCAAAATCAACATAAATACAAATGTATTTATAAAAAAACATGACATATTTGAGCTTGAGCGTTGTATTCTATAGAAAAGTATGTTACTTTTATAGAGTAAAGCACAGCCGTATCGATGCGGTTATGTGCAAAAGAAATAAGGGGAGAGGTTTATGAATCAAGAATTAGAGAAAAGATATGGCCTTTTAACTGCAATTGCTATGGTAGTTGGTATTGTTATTGGCAGTGGCGTGTTTTTTAAGGCAGAAAAGGTTTTAGTTGCAACGGGAGGAAATCTAAGCCAAGGTATTTTGGCGTGGTTTCTGGGTGGTTTGGTTATGATTGCCTGTGCGTACAATTTTGCAGTTTTGGCAACACACCATGAGAAGGTAAGCGGCATTGTTGACTATGCAGAAACAATGGTAGGAACAAAATATGGTTATTTTTTTGCATGGTTTATGGCTACAATTTATTTTCCGGCGATGACCTCTGTTTTAGCTTGGGTTTCTGCCCGTTATTTTTGTGTATTGTTGGGTTGGAACATTGTTGGACCTGAGGCAATGACGATTGCTGGATTATTTCTGGTAAGCAGTTATGTGCTTAATGCAATTTCCCCAAGATTGGCGGGAAAACTGCAAGTATCCACTACTATAATTAAGCTCATACCATTGGCTCTAATGGCAGTAGTTGGAACCATTTTTGGTCTAAAAAGTGGTATTTTGATGGATAATTTTAATGGTACAGTACTTACTGAGGTAAAGGGAAATCCTTTGTTTACAGCAGTTGTGGGTACCAGCTTTGCTTATGAAGGTTGGATTTGTGCAACCAGCATCAATGCTGAGCTTAAAGATGCGAAACGTAATTTGCCATTGGCACTGGTGATTGGCACAGTATTTACCGTTTTGATGTATGTGCTTTACTATGTTGGCTTAGCTGGTGCAGTTGAAAACAGTGTGATGATGGAAGGCGGAGAAGCTGGGGCCAAAATCGCCTTTTCTACCGTATTTACGAATGCAGGTGGAACGTTGCTTTTTGTGGTTGTGGTTATTTCCTGTTTAGGTACTTTGAATGGTTTAATGTTAGCATGTACCCGTAGCTTTTACGCCATGGCTGCGAGAAATGAAGGCCCGATGCCTCATATTTTCAATGCGGTGGATAAGGTTACAAATATGCCAACCAATTCATCTGCGATGGGTGTATTAATGGCTGCAATATGGCTTACTTATTTTTATGGTGCAAATTTAACGGAACCATGGTTTGGTCTGTTCTGCTTCGACAGTTCTGAACTGCCAATTATAACGATCTATGCCATGTATATACCTATTTTCTTAATGCAGATGAAAAAAGGCAAGGAATTAGGAGGGTTTAATCGTTACGTAGCTCCAATTTTAGGAATAGTTGCAAGTTTATTTATGGTAGTTGCAGCGGTTGTTTCTTTAGGAAATGCAATCATTTATTACTTAATATTATTTGCAGTTATAATGTGCATTGGATTCGCTTTGAAAAACTACGGACACGAAAAAGCGAAATAATTGAATTTAATCATGTATTATTCCTAATGATATGGCTATCCGATGTATTTTAAGGGAAGATGGTTGACTCTTTTTATAGGCCCATCAATGATAAACAAAGAAAAAGGCTCCCATTTAAATGGATTTCAAGAACAAATCTTATAAATGGAAATAGGGCTTTTTTCTTATGTTGATTAGGCAGAAAAGGTTGACATATAGATGTTAAGTTGTATACTGTAATAAGTAACATATGTCGAAAATGAGGAGGGACTTTATGGCGAGACCAAGAAAGTGCAGAAAAGTATGCGCATTGCCTGAAAATTGCGGTTTTGCTCCAATGAAGGAGATGAACGATGAAAATCGTGTTATTATGGCGGTAGATGAATATGAAACCATCCGGCTGATTGATTTAGTTGGTTATACGCAGGAAGAATGCGCAGCTCAGATGCACATTGCCAGAACGACAGTACAGGGCATATATAACGAAGCAAGAAGAAAACTGGCAGATGCCTTGGTAAATGGAAAATCCCTTCACATTGAAGGCGGCGATTTCGACCTTTGCCAGGGTGATAGCTTGCATTGTGGAAAGAAATGCGAAAAATTTTGTTATAAGAAAAGAAATATTTCTAAGGAGATGTAATTATGAGTGAGAATTGTTCACATAACTGCGGAAGCTGTTCTTCCGACTGTTCAAGCCGAAAGCCGGCTGATTTTTTGGTGCCACCCAATGAGCATAGTGAAATTAAAAAAGTAATTGCCGTAGTCAGCGGTAAAGGTGGCGTTGGGAAATCAATGGTGACTTCCTCCATGGCTGTTTTAATGAATCGGTTGGGCAAAAAAACAGCGATTCTTGATGCGGACATCACAGGTCCGTCTATACCAAAGGCTTTTGGGATGACACAGAAGGCTTATGGAACAAAAACTGAAATAATCCCTTGTGAAACCAAAACAGGGATAAAAGTAATGTCTGTAAACCTTTTGTTGGACAATGAAACAGATCCTGTGGTATGGCGTGGGCCGATTATTGCGGAGACTGTTAAGCAGTTTTGGAAGGACGTTGTTTGGGGTGATGTTGATTATATGTTTATTGACATGCCACCAGGTACGGGAGACGTTCCTTTGACAGTTTTCCAATCCATCGCCATTGACGGAATTATTATTGTTACATCTCCCCAGGAATTGGTAGGAATGATTGTGGATAAGGCTGTAAAGATGGCAGAAATGATGAATGTTCCAATATTAGGTATTGTAGAAAACCTTTCATATTTTGTTTGTCCCCAATGTAGTGAAGTACATAAAATTTTTGGGGAAAGCAATATAGATGCCATTGCAAAGAAACACAATATACCTACAGTTTGCAAATTGCCCATTGATCCCAGTATTGCGGCACGTTGCGATAGAGGAGAAACTGAGGAATTAGAGGGAGAATGGTTATTGCCAATGGTTTCCTTTTTAGAAGAAAAATGACGGGACGCTACCATTATGCATAATAGATAAAAATAGAATTTCATGCTTAAAAAACAAAAGCGCTGAAGTTAGCTTTAAAAGTATTTTTGGGGAGCGCATGGCGTGTATAAACACAGCAAAGAAGAACAGGGTATTTAAACTTATTGTTTTTGATACCTCTGTTCTTTTTTATTTCTGGGGCAAAATATGTTTTGTTAAGCAACAGAACTCTCTAAATTCTTATGGTTCTGTTTTTTGTAAATATGTAATTATATCAGATGCTGAAATTAGTGTTTAGAAAATCTAATAATAAAATTAGAATTCTTATTTCATATTCTGAAAAGGTAAGATTATATTTTTAATTTGTTTAATTGAAATTACAATCATTTAATATTTGGAATATTGAGAGAAAAAGGTACTATGAACAAAAAAAGCTCTTAAACCTGTTTATTCGACAGGAAAGGAAAAGAAAATACTTAAAAATTGCTGTAAATATGCACAACGAGGTAAATATATGGTTTTTGTTTTAACTATGAATCGATAAAAATACAATAAAATGTTGAAAATGAGTTATTATTTAGTGCTATTATAGCAATAATGCACCTAAAATTCGCTAAAATTTCGTTAAAATGTATCAAGTAGTTTGAAATAATAGCTTTCCATTTTTTGAGACTGAATGAATAAATTGAGTCAAAAAATTTATGGTTTTTTAATAAAAATTGTACATTTTTGAGTAAAAAGGCTCATGTGACCTATTTTCATTTATAAAAAAATACTTGTTTTTTTGCTGTAATAATATAAAATAGTAAATAGGTAACAGAATCTGAGGGAACATCTTTATTTTGTATTCGACAATAAAAATCATTCGTTATCGTGGGGACGATGACTACTGTCATACAAAGAGTAAAGGTGATGGTTCTGACCGGTGAAATTATCTTATAATAATTTGGGAGGTAGTAAAATGGAAGCAATTAATAATTTTGTGTCCACCATCAATGGTTTTGTGTGGGGTCCTGTAATGCTGGTTTTGTTGTTTGGTACACACGTGTTCCTGACAATCAGAACAAAATTTGTTCAGAGACACATCGGTAAAGCAATTAAACTTTCTGTAACAGCTGATAATGAGGCTGAAGGCGATGTTTCCGGTTTTGGTGCATTGGCAACTGCACTGGCTGCTACAATTGGTACAGGTAATATTGTAGGTGTTGCAACAGCGGTAGCTTTAGGTGGCCCTGGTGCAGTTTTTTGGTGCTGGTTGACAGGTCTCTTCGGTATTGCAACAAAATACGGCGAAGCTTTGTTGGCAATTAAATACAGAGTGAAGGATAGCACCGGTTCTATGATTGGTGGTCCTATGTATGCTTTGGAAAGAGGTTTGGGACAAAAGTGGTTGGGCGTTTTATTTGCACTGTTTGCAGGTATTGCATGTTTCGGTATTGGCAATATGACACAGGCAAACTCCATTTCTACAATGGTTCGTGATAACTTTGGTTTCCCTACATGGATAACAGGTATTGTTATTACTGTTGCCACAGGTTTGGTTATTTTGGGTGGCGTTAAATCTATCGCTAAGGTTTGTGAGAAATTAGTACCCTTAATGGCAGGTTTTTATATTTTAGGTTGTATTATTATTATTGTTATCAACGCTCCTTATATTGGTACTGCATTTAAGATGATTATTGGCAGTGCATTTACAGGTACTGCAGCTGGTGGTGGTTTTGCTGGAGCAACAGTAATGATGGCAATCCGTTTTGGTATTGCTCGTGGTTTGTTTACAAACGAAGCTGGTTTGGGTTCTGCGCCTATTGCAGATGCTGCTGCCATGACAAGAAATCCTGTTCGTCAGGCTTTGATTGCTATGTCCGGTGTTTTCTGGGATACAATTATTGTTTGTGCTTTGACAGGTTTGGTTTTGGTTACTTCTATTTTGAAAAATCCAGAAAGTATGGCAGGATTAAACGGTGGTGCTTTAACATCTGCTGCATTTAACCATATTCCAGTGGTTGGACCTATTGTATTAACAATTGGCTTGATTACATTTGCGTGGTCTACAATTTTAGGTTGGAGCTATTACGGCGAAAGATCTTGGGTATACTTAGTAGGTACAAAATCAGTTATGCCATTCCGTCTTGCATGGGTTATTGTAGTATTTATCGGTAGCGTTACGGCCCTTGACTTAGTATGGAATATTGCAGATACATTGAATGCTATGATGGCATTCCCTAACTTAGTTGCGTTACTAGGATTAAGTGGTGTAATTGTTTCTGAAACTAAGAAATATCTGTGGGATGACAATATGGAAGGTTGGTCCACAGACGAAATCCCTACAGTAGATAGATAATTCGGTGTTTTAAATCCCACGCAAGAAAGACGGCTTTTAAGCCGTCTTTTTTTATGCATTGAAATCTTTTTATCTTTAGATGAAAAAACTTCGGTTGACTTTATGTTTTAAATGAAATGAAAGCTATTTCTTCAAATCATAAAAATAATATTTTTTAGGATAACAAAACACATGGTTCAACAATAGTCTTCTAAAAAAACTGTATACTAAGATATAAAAAATTAAATTTATCAATTTTTTTATAACAAATTTCATGTTTTAGATGCAAAAAAAGAATAGAACTTATAATAATTTTAGAAAAAAATAAAAACACGTTAGAATAATTCGTTCATATTTTCGGAAAATTGTCTTGAAATTTGTACAAAAAATGTCCTTCTGAAATACACACTTGTATTTTGAAAAAAGTTATGTACAATGAATACAAGGTCTGAAGTTCTTAATTAAATACTTATTATTCCATATATAATAGTTCGTTTTATGAATATTATAG
>JAEZPX010000258.1 GCA_023413275.1 Bacillota bacterium
GTATAGCGCTTCGTTACCGGCGATGCTGCCACCCTGCATAACAAAGCTGCTACCGTTAATGACATTCACGCCGCCGCCTCCGGCAAAGGTAGCTGTATCCCTGTTGCCTATGATATTTCCGCCTAGCATGGTAAAGCAGCCGTTTAACACATACACACCGCCGCCGGTACCACCGGAGTTATACCCGCCGGTGATGCAACCCTGATTTAAAACGTCTTCGGTGCTACTGTCCTTGAGAGTCAGCGTGCCTTCTTGTAAAGTAATCACGTTGCCGTCGTAGGTGACCGCCGTCAGCCCCCGGTCAATATCCTTGCCATTCAGGTCAAGGATGATGGGACTTTCCGCATTGTCAAAGGTTAGCGGCCATGTTGTGTGGTTGTCTTTGTTGATATTCTCCAAAAGCTGAATATAGGTCGTACTACTTTTCAAACTGTCGGCATAGCTCATGGCATCGGCCAGTGCGCCTTCTGCCCACGTTGTCGGTTCGGTGCCGTCGCTTCCCGCCACGCCCCATCGGGCTTGGGGGAGCGGGGAAAGAACTTTAGGCTCAACAGTAATATATTGATAATTGGAGTTGGCGTTAGATGACGAAATGATCTCCATGGAATTAGCACTGTTGCCACCTTTGATAACAGAATTGTTAGTTGTTAGCGTGCCGGTGAGTGCCCTGCCGTTACGATACGAACCTAAACCGCCTGTTAAACTGACTGTGGTACCTTCTGTGACGGTAAGTGCGCCGTCGATACCGGCTCCTCCGCTGCACGGGATGCCCAAGGGGTAGTCTATGCCTATACCGCCGGTAGCGGCGAGCTTTGCCGTGCCGGTAACCGTGACATCCCCGCTAATGCCATTGCCGCCGTTGCCGCCGTAGTTGTTATCTAAGTTATAACCATTGCCTCCGGTAAACGAACTGTCAACAAGGACATTCAGAATAGTATCGTTTGCGGTCATTGCGTTGGCTCCCGCCGTGCTGCTGATTGTGCCGTCTGGTGCGTTGATTATAACACCGTCAATATTTAAAGTAACACCCGAAACGGTAACTGCAATTACATTGGAAGTAGATTCTTTTCCGCTTGCCATAGCTACGGTATATTCACCTGCCATACTGAATGTCAAGGTGTTATTTTCAAAAAATGGTTCAGCACCATCTTGATCTATGGAAACCGAAAAATCTCCGTAGGTGGCAGAAGTACCTGTCTGCAGCGCCATCCTAAGCGGCTGTGCCCCCACCGTCACGGTAATTTCCGGCAGATCGGCACTCACTGTGTAGCCCTCAATCACCGGCGTAAATACATATTCGCCGTTTTCATTTCCGTTATATTCCGGATCGGATGCCCATGTAACGGGAATGTCCATTATCAATTCTTCCCAACCTGAAACGGTTTCTTCCTCTTTTTCCTGTTCCTGCGTTCCACTCCCCTCCGCTTCTATGGCAGAACTGGTGGTGGTAACCGTCAAGTTTCCGGATTCAGAACCTTCGTCCGAGTTCCCAGAATCCTGCGCAGCCTCCTCCGATACGCCGCTGTCAGCTGTCGAGGCTGTCCTCACTGTTGCTGTCAGGGTTTCAGGAAGCCCCAAGTCCTCAAGCACTGTACCAGTCGGTACTGACATTTCTGTTTCGTCAAGCGTGGCAAAATTGGTAATTTCTCCCCTTGAACCTGATGTGTCCGTTTCCTCCGCCATAGCTGAAAACGGCAACAGAGTCAACACCATGCACAGTGCCAGTGTGAGGCTTAATAATCGGTTTTTCATTTCTTCATTCCCTCCTGTTTTGATTGATTTTTTGGATAATAGCACACACCCACATCCAAAGCCCGGGGCTTGTTCAGGTGAAAATCTGCGTATCCGCAGTACCAACAAGTTTTCTCTACCGCGCCTATGCGGGGGATAAAGGCCGGGCAGGATTGCTTTGGCCATACGTTGCCCTCCCGATTGGGGGCAGAAAGGGCCTGTCCTTCCTTGTGTCGAGTTGTTTCGCTCATAAAAAATCGCTTCCTTCTGTTTCGTGATTTCCTAATGGCAGGATAGCACAAAACAAAAGGGAGCGATCAATTTCTACTTAAAAGACTTGTTTTTCTACTTAATGTTTGAAAATAAATGAAAAAATTTCTCTTGACAGAGGAAACCATCTGTGCTTAGATCAGCAGACGCACATTAAAAAGACCGTTTTCTACCCGATAGAGAAACTCACCGCCGTTTTCTCGCGTAAAGACTCGGACGCTCTCTCCTCCCCAGCCATGCCCATCCTCCTTGGCGGTGGGATAGCCGTTTTCATCCAGCAGCACCTCACCAGAATAAGGATTCTGCACTTCCAAAATGAGCTGACCGGTGTAGATAGCTCGGACGCAGAGAAAGCGCTCTTCTTTTGAATCGAGTTTTTCACAGGCATGTATGGCATTTTCCATCAGGTTGGAAAGCGCCATGGACAGAGCCAGATCGGAAAATGGCAGCTTTTCGGGGATATCCAGCCTAAGATCGCAACGGATTCTCCTCCCCTCGGCTAAAGCAACGTAGTAGCTTACGGCAGCGTTTACAGTAATATTGTCACAATAACACACCGGCTTTTGCGGTAAAGCGGCAATCTGACGGCGAAGCAAAGCGGCGGCATTTTCCACATCGCCAGTTTGCATCAACTCCAAAAGCGTGGCGTTTAGGTGACGCTGATCGTGCTGCACAATGTGCATTTGCCCTACCGCTTCCTCCATAAGAGAAAGACGCTGCTTCATTGTCTCTCCGGACAGCTCCAATAAAGCCTTATCCTGCTTCAGGCGATATTCTGCGCCCACGCTTTTGAGACTGTAAAACACCGAACCATACGCCGCCAAAGTTACAAGTATGAGCCAAAGCAGCGGCACGGCTTGTATGGTAAGCGTCTGTACGATATTATCGCTGTTGAGCATAAACCATGAAAAAGCTAAAAATGCGCTGCCTGCCACATGGAAAAACACCGCCCAATGTTCCGCCACTTGGCGGTAGAGCGGCCGCAGAACCTTGCGGAACAGAAGAATAACAAATACAAACAGAAGCAGCCGCAATAAGGTGTTTGCATATTGGGGATAGGGCAGATACCTTGAAAAAATAAAGCTGAGGATTACCACCATAAAGCTTACATTGATCACAGTGATGTAAGAGAACAGCCATTGCATAAAACTGTCGCGAAAAAAAGGTCGCACCGCAAAACACAGCAGCGCGAATAATATCACATCGATTTTTGCAAGCAACGTAAGGTTGCCGCTGATATAGCAAAAGATTGCCGTTGATAGATTCAGAATAAGGATGAAAAGCATAACGAGATTTGTAACCTTTCGGCTGTATTTTGGCTGCAAAAGCGAAATAAAAAGTACCACGTTTGCGGCAGCGGACACAATGGCACGCAAGAAATGTGCAAATAACATTTCCATTACTTCTCCTCCTCGCTCAAGCGATAATTCAAATAAGCATTGCGCACAGCGGCATACTGCCTGGCTGAAATAGGCACAAAGTATCCCTCCCGCAGATAAAATCCCTCCCGTGACAGCTTTTCCACACGGCTCATATTAAGTGCAAAGGAAACATGGGGTGAAAGGAAGCGTGCATCGCGCAGGAGCGGCACGATATGTTCGGCAAAGCCGCAAGCAAGCGTATTCGTTTCCACCAGTTCGCCGCCGATCAGCGTATAGTGTGCAGCGTGGTTTTTATACTCACAGCAGGCAATTTGGTCTGCTGACAAGGTGCGAAGACCCCCCTTGGTTTTCAAAGTAACAGTAATTTCCTTTCCGAAATTCACCTTGGAAAGAGCCAACTCCAGTACAGAGAACAATGCTTGCTTTTCAACAGGCTTGATCAGGTAATGTAGCGGATTGACCGCATAGGCATCCAAGGCATAGCTCGGCTCAGTGGTGATGTAGACGATCTGTGCTTCTCGGCTGATACGGCGGATGCTCTGCCCCAGCTCCAGCCCGCTAACCATAGGCATGATAATATCCAGTAGATAGATATGAAAGCTCTCGGTTTCGATTGAGGACAAAAGCGTATCAGGGTGAGTATATTTTTTCAAATCAGCTTCTAATGTATGAGTGTCAAGATATTGTAATATGTATTCATTGATGATTTCCAGCTCTTTCGGCTGGTCATCGCAGATGGCAATACGCAGCATATCAGTCACTTCCTTATGGTATTTTCTTTTCGGGATCCAGTAGGCTTTTTTGCATCGACGGGAATGGCCAGAGCACTCGAAACGGGAATCTCCCATGATTTCCCCAGTTTGGCAGTATTGATGTACATGCCTTTCTAATACTTCCCATTTGTATGACGCTTCTCGCACTGAGATATGTCCCTACAAATTGCTCATCCCATAGTATATAATGATACAGCTTATACTATATATGAATATCCTTATAGTATCAATAGCTTATTGAGCTTCCGCAAATACGTATTTAGTAATGTTTCTTCAGCTCCTTCCAAGGGCAGATTAAGTGGTGAAGCTCTACAACAGAGTTTTTAAAAAAAATCATTATTTCAAAACTGTAAGACTACGTGGGCTTAATATTACTTTGTACCTTTCAAGCTTATCGGTTAACTTGACACAATTTAGATAGGGAAATTGGGGTCATATACTTCTTTTCACATTTATTAAAAAACTCTTGTATCACCATCCCGCATCAAAATCAATGAGCATCGCAACATCCCTACGTTTAAAGTAGTTTCTGTTTTTAATTGCATAAAAAGCTATATTTTTTTATTTCAGTGATATTCCCCTCAGTATTTAAAAAAAACTCTATCTGCAGGAGAAACTTATATTTTTTTTGTTGATAACGGCTCCCCTTGTACTAAACTGCTCTTAGGACAAAATAAAATAACAAATACCCATGCCTAACTTTATTATCTTTTTTCATATTCCCCCCCTTTATCCTTTAAAAAGGAAAGAGAAGTTCCGTTTACCAATGGAAGCTTCCTATACCTAATGTCAAACTGTCTTAAAACCTTAGGCATGCAAAAGTGAAGCTCATATAAACAATATATATATACTATTTAGAAACGGATACAACCCTGAACGAGAGACATCAAAACACGATCGCATAATATTACTTTTGATATACGCCGTATTTTACTTCACACATATAATGTCAGTTTTTAGATATATAAAAAAGCTAAGTGGTAGATCATTAATTGACCTACCACTTAGCCATGATACCATAAAATTCTCTGATGTTATCTGTATGAAACTATCCTATAACACTCTAACTAGCTTTTTTAGATTGTGGCAAGTTGGGCAGAGATAACACTGTTTTTTACATGTTTTCCCCTCAAATTATCACTGGATACATTACCATTTAAAAATGGTTTTATCACTTATTTTCATTTTATCTGCAAGCAGTTTTTAAGTATTTGAGCCTATAGTATCCACCACTACTTTACATCGCAATCCTGTGGCGACAGGATCATCAAACCAAAGAGTATAAACCTGAAAACCATCAGTGTTTCGTAATTGTTTAAGATTACTAAGATTCTCAATAACAAAGATACCATTCTTCTCTAGCATTCTGTCGGCAGGCTCATGCTCTTCTCCCCGGCGTATTCCAGCGCAGTCGATTCCCAAAAAGCAAAGTGGTTGATTAGAAAGCCACTGTATCAACTCGTTAGATAACTGCGGGTGCTCTCGAAAATAATCAGCTGTACCATACTTCGCCTTTTCACTTCGACCAGTATGTATTAGAAGAAATGCATTTTCTGGTATGTATAAATTTTCAATATCTGAGAGAGAAATCTCACGGTTTTCTGCAATATTTGATACATCCCAAAGTATCCCTTGGCATATAATGTAATCTAATGGGATATTACTTTTTTCGTAGGTATCTAAATGTGTACCCACATGTCCAGTAGCTAGATGGCGATTCTCTTTAGTGGAGAGCCATTGCTCCATTAAGCCCCTATCCACTTGTGTTGTCAAGTCATATTTCATAGAGATTCCTCCTGTATTTTTGTTTGTAGATAGTTATTAAATTTTTGTAGAAATTCGAGTACTACTTGTTGTTCCTCTATGGGAACAGAGGATAAAAAAGCAATATCTCGTTCTTCCCATTTTGCATGAGCAACCTCATGTTCCTTATACAGAACCTCGCCTATAGAGGTCAATCGATAGTAAATTTCTTTTTTATTATCAGAAAGAGCATAACGCTCTATAAGACCATCCTGTAGTAAGCGCTTAGCTAGCTTTGTAACTGCACCTCTAGTCATCGATAGATGCGTAGCGAGTTGCACTCCATTTGGGCGTTCAAGCTTTCCGATAGCTTCAATACAGTGTAATTCTGAATTACTATATCGTGAATTTAAACTACTATTTATAAGATTGCTAAGTATATCTTGATTGTTATGAAGCTGCGTAAACTGCCAAAGCATTTCTCTATCCATTTTGCACCTCCTTATTGTTTCCCGGTAAACAATAATATAATAACAGGTTTAAATATTGTTGTCAAGTAAACAAAAAGGTTGCAAGAAGAATATTGACATTATTATATTTTAAAGTGATTTTGCAAGATCACTTACTTGTTGGAGCTCCTTAGCATTGATAATGCTGCCTTTTTCCTGGAGATTCGGAATTTTTATAATACCTTTTATTTCCCATTTTAAATAAGATGCCATCGCCTTTAATTGAACTTCAGCTGCATCATATACCCCGTCTGCACCAGAATTCAGTAACATTGCAATTGATTTTATATGGAACCCCTTTTTTGCAAAAGCATACATTCTATCAATAAAACACTTCATCTGAGCAGAAACATCGAACCAGTAAATTGGAGATGCAAGCACCAGCATATCCGTCTGATTCAAATCCTTTAATATCTCATTCATATCATCATTTTGCACGCATACACCATCATGCGTAAAGCAATATTTGCAGGCAATACATGGATTAACTTTATTTTCACTTAATTTTCTCACTGTTACCTGATGCCCTGCTTCTCTTGCAGCCTCTGCAAATATGCCAGCCATAATCTCTGTGTTTCCGTTTTTTCTCGGGCTTCCTGTAATAATCAAAATATTCATACTGGTTTGTCCTTCCTCTTACTTAATCGGTTTCTTGGGTTTATCTTTACGATTTTTGTAGCACTCTAAATAAGTTTTCCCACTACCACATGGGCACGGTTCTTTATTAAATATTATGAAGTAATTCAATGGATTCATAGTCAGTTACCCCGCTAAAAGATTTTATGTGTTTACTATTCCATACTTATTGCCGCTTAGCAGAGCGTTAATTTCACGTAAATAAATCGATTGCTTTAAAATTCTCTCATCTCATGCTTAGTTTTCGCTCTGTTCCCACGTACACGTAAAAATCCGAAAAACATCTATCCTGCCCTATCGTGAAAGCCCGTTATCAATCCTGTTCTCTCGCGAACGGAATCCGACCCGATAGTCAGATTCCCATGCACAAGCAAAATCACGTTTTGAGTGTACAATTTGAAAACTGCCAAATCACAGAAATAGCTAATTTAATGGGTTTTCTGTACATTCAGTCTTTTACCCTTTGACATCAATACTACCGTCTCAACGTGCCTTGAATGAACAATAATGATGCCATAGGAAGCTGGTGATTCCTTGGCAAGATTTGAATCGTTTGTGTTAATTGGAGAAGATTTCAATTTAACCTGCAAGGCCAGGCCAAATTGTTACATTACTCAGTATAAGTAGTCCACTTTCCGCAATTATTACAAACATATATTGCGAAGTTCAAAATATCATCAGCCTTATCTAAATCGAAAGTGACCATTTCTTTCTTTTTTATGAAGCCTATATTCCTTTGCCAAATGCTGAAGTTTTCTACACCACAATTTGGGCACTCTGAATCACACTTTCCGACGTGCTCAAAGTCATCTACAGTTATCCCATTGTCTTGTAAAAGCTTTACAACTGCTTCTTCATAGCCAGTTTCTGAACAGCCCATTATCAGATCTTTCAATCTCAAAAATTCACTCATAAAATCCTTGTATGATGTATTAGTAGTTAAATACATGCATACGCTCCTTTCTATTTAACTTTGTTATAATCAGTGGTAATGCTGTGGACTTTTTATAAAATCCTATAGCCTTGACTATTTTAGGGAGTGTATTGCCACAGTTAATTTAGCCTAGTCCTACCTATCAACTATATTTAATTTTCAAAGAGCACATTTTGATGCTTTATTTCCTATACACTTTTTCAGTTCAAACCTTTCATCAAAACTTTGATTTTACTATTGACTATTCATAGTTGGTCTCCTGTTGTTTTTAGATTCATCCACCTGCACATTTTATAATAAGCCACTGCATATAGTTGTCTATTTGCCTCATAATTATTTACTCATTCGATTTCAATTATATTTCTTCATGTTCTAAAAGCATTATATACCGTTCTTTAAGTTTACTTTAGCGAATTAGAATAATCATATCACAGCAATATATGGATTTCAATGTGGAGGTGGATCGGCTACACTTAACTGGAAGAAAAATTAATTTCATGCTAATACCAAAATAAAAGGAGAATGGTAGCATGAGTGAAAAAAGAGAACGTAGAACTTTTAGTGATGAATTCACACATCAAATCGTCCAGTTATATAACTCCGGCAAGCTAAGAGCTGAAATATGCCGTGAATATGAATTAGCCCCCTCCGTCGTTGACCATTGAGTTAAAAGATTAATTCTACAGGTTTTGCAAAAGAATGTGACAATTAAACTCCTGAAGAATTAGAACTAATCAAGCTTCGCAAAGAAAACAATCAGCTCAAAATGGAGAACGACATCCTAAAACAAGCGGCGCTGATATTCACTTATGGGTAGACGTCAGCTCGTCATTTAAGTAACCTATTTCGCAGTCTGACATTGTGTCAAACACTTAATGATATTTACTACATAATAAAACAACCCCTCCTTACCCACTAAATTGGATAACAGGTTTTTCATAAAAAAATCACAGAAAAAAAACCTCGGGACGCTTAAATATTATTTGAGTACGCTTGATTAGTCGAATCCGCTCTACCCAAAAGCTGCGGATCTCATTCCTTAGGTGGCAAAATGCGACAATATACCATTTATTGTTCCAGTAAACCATGACCTAGGGATCTATCACCCTACTTGGATTGCTCTTCACGGCCTGTGCGATTTCATGTCCAATAGCATAGCACGCAAAAATACACCCGATAATATTAGATTTATAAAAGATAAAGCCAAAATTATAAATTTTCGCAATATTTAGATTAATCCACTTGTCAGAAAAATACTCTAATATTGTAATTATTTCGCTTAATAAAGCGAAAATGATTTATTTGTCCTTCATCAAGGGCATTTTCCAAATAAACGTTGCCGCTTTATGAGAAACACCCTTTCAAAATTTAGAGGTGTCTTCTACAACCGATAATCCCCTTTTGACTGGCTAATCTCGTTATCTATTCTTTAGCCTGATATACCACCAGATGTAGAAAGCAGTTCTGTATTCTCAAACTGGTAAATTTGTATATCATGGGCATAGACAATTTGCTGCAAATTATCCTCTGCCTGTTCTAATGCCAATTCTGCCTGTTTTCTATCCAACTCTGTGCTTTTGCCCAATTCAAAATTTAACTCCGCCAAAACTAATTTGGAATTTGCGGTTTCCAATGTATTTTCTGCAGAAATATAAGAATCTTCCAACTTCAATATTGCATCATAAGCATTTTTTATCGCCATTTCTTTATTCTCTTTTTCTGTTTTCAAACTACGTTTTGCTTCATCATAGTTATATTGATTTGTAAGGTTTTGTTTATTTGTTGTGGATTCTGACAAATAATACGTACTAAATTTCGCATCCTCTAGAGCCTGCTCCTGCTGTTTAATTGTATAATCATTTTTCAGCCTATCGTTAACATACTGCTCCATTGTCTGCTCCATAGTATACGGTTTATACTCTGTCTCATATACTAAAGTATACTGGGCATTTTCTTCTTCTCCAATCAACTGATACAACGTTCTATATTCTTGCGACAATGTTTTTTCCAAAGAACATACGTTGTCCTGTGCAGTTATATAGCTATTTCTCAATTCTCGTAAATCGTATTCACTAATGATTCCCAGCTCATACTTTGCTTCACCTTGCTGATACAATATTTTCTGAACATCTTCTGTTCTCTTCGCCAATGACAAAGTGCTTTCATCACTAAGAATAGATGTAAAATAACTCTTTACGGATGCTACCAACGCAATTTTTGTAATTTCTTCATTATAACTATTTTTCGCCATATTGCTGTTAATTGATTGTATATTGGAATTTATACTATATGTCCAATCATTTACCCATTTTTGATAGGTTGTATTAGGCACATTAAAATGTCCCTCAGTATCCCACACATCTTCCTTTAGTTTCTGTAAATACTCATCCCTATCCTCCACACTCCGCAAATCTGTACTGTGTTCCTTTGCTTTTTCCAGTGCAGCCTCTAAAGTTAATTCCTTTTGGCTTTTCTCTGTCAAAGACTCCCAAACTTCCGTTGGTATCTCTGCCGCCCCTACCAAACCTACGCTTTGGAAAGATATTATCAATGCTGTCAGCATTATAG
>JAEZPX010000271.1 GCA_023413275.1 Bacillota bacterium
GTATAAACCATATCAAACAGCTCAAAACAAAACAAATACTACTGATACAGCCTAAAACAATCATTTCTTGATGTATCGCTTCAAATCCCGTTCCCATCAATGCCATGTCTCGAAAGCCCACGGCAAAATGGGTTAAAGGAAATACTTGCGCCAACATTTTATAAAAACTGGTTAATGCCATCGTGGGCCAAGTATATCCGCTAAGCACCAAAGATGGCGAGGTTAACACTAAAGGCAGAGAAGTTGCAAATACAGGGTTTGGTAATATAGAGGAAAAAAATTGCCCCATGGTAATAATCGCCAACACAAAAAGGGAACTATAGGCGAACCAAACATCCCAGCTTGCTTTCATAGGAATTCCATATCTATTGATCATAAGCCAAGTACAAGCCGCCCATGTCCCCATAGCAATGATATAATAAACTGCTGTTTTTGCAAATACTTGAATAATGGGATTCATGGCTCTTAGTTCCTTCAAATTCCCACTTTCCTTTTCACGAATCAAAGAAATTGCCGCAAAATAAATTAATACTTGCTGTAGTGTTGCAATAATAAAGCCAAAAGATAAGAAATAACCAAAATTATTTGTAGGATTATACCATTGGCGGGTATAAAAGCCTACCGGATTCATTTTCGCTAGGGCATCATCCACGGTGGCTCCTTTTGCAACAAGGCTCTTTACTGCAATTTGTGCTGAAACAGTGCCCAAAACTTCAGAGCCTCTTGCGTTTATAGTACTGCCATAGCTCATATTAACTGCATTGGAGCCAAGAAGCACCTGTGCCTGCCTTCCCTGCTGCAAATTCATGGTGAAATCCTCAGGAAAAATAAGACAGCCTACAATTTCTCCATTCTTCATGGCTGATTCCAGCTGTTCTTCATTCTCATAATAGCCAACAATATCAAAATAGGGAGACTCACGGAAAGCTTCCACCACTTCTCTGGTCTTTGCACTATAGCTGTAATCAACAACACCCATTTTCAAATCTGAAAAATACCCCTTTCCGTAGCAACTGCCACAAAGGCAAGTGACAAATATGGGAATGAATATCATGATAACCAAAGTACGAGGTCGCTTCAGCAAATAAAGCCACTCTCTAAAAAACAAACGAAATGCAGATATCACCCTTGAACGACCTCCTTCTTTCCATGTTTTGGCTGCTGTCTTCGCTTTGCCAAATAAGCCTGAATCAAAAAAGTAATTACACTAAGAAGGAAAATTCCCAGTGCTAAATGCAACAGCATTTCTCTGCTATAGGCAACTGTGGTAGTCTCAAAGCCCACCCCCATTAATACTATATCCCTTACAGGGGTAAGAAAGTGGGTCGATGGTAAGTATTGTGCCGCCTTAACCCAAGCGGCAGGCATCTCGCTATGAGGCCAGGAAAAACCCGATAGAATGAAAAAGGGGTATGTCAAAGCCATGAGCCACTGAATGGCGTGAATGGTATTTTTACAAATGGATCCTAGGAATGTTCCAAGTCCCAGCAAGCAAAGAATAAAATATCCGCAAATGATAGCCAAATCCTCTCTGCTGCCCCGCATAGGAAAATGAAAGATTTTTATTATTGCGTAATAGGTAAAGAGAAGATTCCCATAGCCAATAACGCCATAAAAAATAAATTTATTAACAAAATGGACCGCACTTTCCTTTCCTGTCATCTTTCCCGAAAGGATACCTTCCTTTTTTTCTTCTGCGAAGGCTGTTGCAACAGTCATTAAAAACAACTGATGAAAAATTAATCCAGTTAGTCCTAACCCCAAATAGGTCAGATAGCTAAACTGAGGATTAAACCATGGACGTAAAACTGTTGCAACAGGCATTACCTTTGCAGTACCATCTGCAATGCTGCTTCCCGCCGCCACGAAACTTTTTACTGCAATTTGAGACGAAATGGTTTTTACTACCTGCATGATAGAAACCACAGCACTGTTGCCAATAATATTATTGGCACTATTCACACCAACTAAGACCTCTGCTTGCTGCCCCAGCTGTAAAGATCGGGTATAATCTGTAGGAATTACAATAATACCAAGAACCTCTCCCGATTCCATTAACTTAAGGGCATCCTCCTGATTTGTCACCACATAAGGTACATTAAAACGGTCAGATTGATCAAATGCCTGGATTAATTCTCTGGTTTTTTGAGATGAATTTTCGTCCACTGCCGCTAAGGGAATGTTATTTACAATTTGATTGCTAAAGGCACCGCAAACCACAATGCTTAAAGCCACCGGGGCAATCAAAAACATAAATAGCATTCGCTTGTCATTCCAAAGCATTTTTATTTCTCTGAAGAAGCCTGTGAAAAACAGCTTTATCATTGTGCCTCACCCACTTCATCCAGGTTAACGCTTATCAACATACCAGGGTAAAGCATGATATCGTCTTCCCCGGAGAGGGCAATCTTCACTTTATATGTAACAACGTCCTGATCATTTAATTCATTGGTAGATTTTTTGATGGCAAAATCGGGGTTCTTGCTTACATTCACAATTTTGCCATGGAAAACCGTATCAGGATAGGTCTTACTTGTTAAAGGAACCGTCTGACCAATTGCAAGCTTGCCTACTTCATATTCATCAACATTGGCATTAATCCAACGGTCGTCGTAATCTGTTAAAGTTACAATGGTTGTACCACTACCTACCAATTCACCCACAGAAGAGGACACCATGGTGACTGTTCCGTTGCAGGGCGCATATTGTGCAGTCTGGCTCAAGTTCAAGTTCACTTCTGAAATCACGCCCTGTGCCGCCTGATATTGAGAGGTTGCCGCTTGAACATCCAATTTTGCAGCATCCAGCTGGGTTTTCAGCTTATCCATAGTATCTTCTGCAACTGCCTCTAATTCATACAATTCCTGATACTTTGCATATTCCGTTTCCAAAAGACTAACATTTGCCTGTGCCTTTTCCATGACTGCTTTCGCAGCATTTAAAGTTCCGGTAGCTTGTGTCTGCTTTACTAAAATATCCCTTTGGTCAGAGGAAAACAGTAAGTCCCCTTTTGAAATTTCCTGTCCCTCAACAACAGGAATATTTGTTAAATACCCGGGGATTTTCGCACGGATATATACCTCCTTGCATTCAACGGTTCCAGTTACGACGTTGGGTTTTACTTCTTCCACTGTTGCATCAGCTTTTACCGCTTCGCAACCGCTTGTGAAGAAACATCCCGCTAATACTAAAGCAAGTAAAATTTTATTCTTGTTCCGCATATTCTCTAACTCCTTCTCTCACTCTGCTCTTTAAAAATGATTTGAAATTTCATTTATTCAGGTAATAAAATATGAAAAATAGGTCGTATAATTAACATTACAAAATCAGTCATTTCATCTTTTGATATGGGCATTCCCTCTAGCAGCCATTGCTTCATCATGCCCATAGCACCGGAAGCAATAAATTGATGAATATATCCTTCTTGCACGGGGTCAAACCTTACTCCCAACTCCTCCTTTACCTGTAAACCTTTTCGTTTCATAATCTCCGTCAGTTTCCTTGCAAAATGATCACTTCTAGGATTTAGCAAAAGACAACGGCATAGCTTCTGATTATCCACAATAAAGCTGCATATGTGACCAACAATGGGATATTCCCATTCCTCCCCCTGCTTTATAGAGATTTTCTCTACCATCTGTGAGAAGCTTGTTGCGATTTCATCTTCCAGCTCATCTAACAACTCAAAAACATTGTTATAATGTAGATAAAACGTAGCTCTATTTAAATCTGCTCGGCTGGTAATATCTTTTGCCGTAATCTCACCAAAAGGCATTTCGCTCATTAAATCCACCAATGCATCTCGCATCATTGTCTTTGTTCTTTTAATCCTTCGATCGATCTTTCCATTTTCCATGGTGTTCATCCTTTCTAATAGCCTTTCGCCGATCAAGACCATCTCCTTTTCTACCATGTGTTTCCTGAAAGGTATTATATCACTACAAAAAAAGATAATCAACAATTTTTGATTAATTAAAAATTTTTAATTTTACTTATAC
>JAEZPX010000012.1 GCA_023413275.1 Bacillota bacterium
AACTGCTTCTTCTAATAAAAGCTCAGAATACTGCTGATATACTTTTGGGAATACAACAATTTCCATTGTTCCTTGAAAATCTTCAAGGGTCAGAAAAGCCATTTTATCATTGTTTCTTGTATATTTCACCGAAACACCAGCAATCATACCACCAACAATCACCTTGGTTTCATCTGGGATTTGTTGGCGCTGTTCTTCTTCTTCCCTAGGTAAAAAATCAATACTGCTATGGCTTATCTTTCTTCTTAAGCTATCTTCATATTCTGCCAATGGATGTCCGCTTACGTAAATACCTAAAACCTCTTTTTCCATGGCCAACTTATCTCTGGGAACAAATTCAGCCACATTGGGCAAATCGTCTTGAAGCTGATAACTGCCTTCACCCATATCCAATTCAAACAAATTTAATTGTCCTTCAATATTATTCTTTCTAGCCTGACCAATTCCATCCAAAATACTTTTGTAAATCGCCATATATTGACTTCTGGCACCACCTAAGGAATCCATTGCACCCGCCTTAATCAAGCTTTCAAAACAACGCTTATTGATTTCGCCTGATTCCATGCGGTTACAAAACTCAGTCATAGACAAAAATAAACCATCCCTGTCACGCTCGGCAACCAGTGCACTAACAACACCACGGCCTACATTTTTAATGGCGGCAAGTCCAAATCTTATCTTACCATCAGAAACAGAAAAATGACCATATCCCTCATTTATATCAGGAGGGAGTAAAGCAATACCCATTTTTTTGCATTCTTCAATATAAGTTGAAACTTTGCCTGCGTTATCCATAACACTGGTCATTAAAGCCGCCATAAATTCCACGGGATAATGAGCCTTTAACCATGCTGTTTGATATCCAACAACGGCATAACAGGCTGCATGGCTCTTGTTAAAGGCATACTTAGCAAAGTCTGTCATCTCGTCAAAGATTTTTTCTGCAACCTCAGCTGGGATTCCATTTTTCACACATCCGGGAACTTCGTCCCCAACGCCATAAACGAAATTTTTTCTTTCTTCCGCCATTACTGATGCTTTTTTCTTACTCATGGCTCGTCGTACCAAATCGCTTCGCCCAAGGCTGTAACCCGCCAAGTCCCGCACTATCTGCATAACCTGCTCTTGATAAACAATGCAGCCATAGGTATTTTTTAATATAGGCTCTAGGCTTTTATGGGTATATTGAATATTCTCTGGATTGTTTTTACCTTTTACATATTTTGGAATAAAATCCATAGGGCCTGGGCGATATAAGGAAATTCCCGCAATCAAATCTTCCAGCCGCTTAGGTTGAAGCTCACGCATAAACTGCTTCATACCCGCACTTTCTAGCTGGAAAACACCCTCGGTTTTCCCCTGACTGATAAGCTGGTAGACTGCCTCATCATCATCAGGGATATTGTCAATATCTATCTGAATTCCATGAATACGCTCCACTTCCTGCACAGCATTTTGAATCACTGTCAGCGTTCTAAGTCCCAGAAAATCCATTTTTAAAATGCCTAGTTCTTCTAAAAGGGTCATGGTATACTGGGTATTTACCTGCCCTTCATTTGCACTCAAAGGCACATATTCCACAACAGGTTTTTTACAAATAACAACGCCCGCAGCATGGGTGGAAGAATGCCTTGGCAGTCCTTCCAAGCGTAAAGAGGTGTCAATCAAACGATGGGTGTCCTCCTCCGTTTCATATGCCTTTTGTAAATCAGGATTCATGGTTAGCGCTTTTTTGATAGTGATTCCCAGCTCGGTAGGTATCATTTTAGAAATACGGTCAACATCAGCATAAGGCATAGCCAAAGCACGTCCTACATCCTTAATTGCCGCTCTAGCCGCCAAAGTTCCAAAGGTAATAATCTGGGCAACATGATCCTCACCATATTTGCGGATTACGTAATCTATGACTTCTTGCCGCCGCTCATAACAAAAATCGATATCTATATCGGGCATACTCACCCGTTCAGGGTTCAAAAATCTTTCAAAAATCAAATCATATTTCAAAGGATCAATCGTAGTAATGGATAAACAGTAAGAAACCATGCTCCCTGCCGCAGAGCCTCTTCCTGGTCCAACAATAATTCCGTTGTCCTTTGCATATTTAATAAAATCCCATACAATCAGGAAATAATCCACATACCCCATATTTTCAATGGTAGAAAGCTCATACTCCAGCCTTTCTTTCCACTCTTTCTTGCCTTCAGGATATTTTTCTTGAAAACCGGCATCACATACTTCCCTTAGGTATTGATTTGCTGTTTTCCCTTGAGGCACATCAAACTGCGGCAGTTTCAGTTCATGAAATTGAAAGGAAACATTGCATCGTTCTGCGATCTTTGCTGTATTCTCCAACGCTTCAGGGACATCGGAAAATAAATCGTACATTTCCTCAGGGCTTTTTATATAAAACTGCCCACCTTCATATCGCATACGATCCTCATCCAAAATCGTTTTTGCCGTTTGAATGCATAGCAAAATATCATGGGGATCTGCATCCTCTTTATAAATATAATGACTGTCATTTGTCGCAATTAAAGGAATGCCTGTTTCCTTGCTCATGCGAACCAAAGCCATATTTACCTGCTTTTGCTCCCGCATACCGTGGTCTTGCAATTCAAGAAAATAGTTTCCCTCACCGAAAATATCCAAATACTCCAAAGCGGTTTCCTTTGCCTTTTCATAGGAAACATTAAGAACATTTCTGGCCACTTCCCCTGCTATACACGCGCTGGATGCAATGAGTCCCTTATGGTGCTTTCGCAAAAGCTCCTTATCAATACGTGGTTTATAATAAAAACCATCGATAAATCCATAGGAAACCAGCTTTATTAAATTCTGATAGCCCTCATCATTCTCAGCCAAAAGCACAAGATGATAATTGCCTCCGTTTTTTGCATCCTTCATAAGTCTAGACTCTGGGGCTACATAAACTTCACAACCAATAATGGGTTTTATGCCCGCCTCTAAAGCCGCCTTATAAAATTCAATAGCTCCATACATAGCTCCGTGATCCGTTATGGCAATGCTGTCCATACCCAATTCCTTTGCTCGAAGAACCAATTCCTTTATTTTGGCGGAACCATCCAAAAGGCTGTATTCTGTATGAACGTGCAGGTGCACAAAGGGTTTTATTTCACTATAATTTTCTTTAAACTCCATTTTGCACCTCCCATAATGCAATCTTTGCAAATTATGTTATATTATATCATATTTTCTTATGAGAAAAAAGAGAAAATAAAAATTTGTCCCGTCTGGTTGAAATATGTCCCATATCAAATGGTTATGAGGAATCACCAATTAAGTCCGCATATCATAATACCTTTTAACTCTAACTAAGGTATTATTTATTCTTTGCCATTTAAGTCATATACATAAGTATTCATTTTATGTAAAATTGCCTTAGTGTAATCAAAATTTTTAGAGAATTCGCATCCTTTGAATTCATGATTTATCTTTATCTTTTTTCAGAATATATTTTTTAAAAAAATCCCCACCACATGGTTGTTAATGAAAAGTCTTACAAAAAAACAGTGTACAATTTGCACACTGTTTTAAAGTCTCATTATTCATATCGCAATGCTTCAACAGGGTCTTTTTTCGCCGCCTTGTTGGCAGGGTATAAACCAAATCCCAAACCAACCACAGCAGAAAAGACAACTGCAATTAATACCACCGTAGGTTTAACAACTACCCCAACCCCCACTATCATACCACCAACGGCGACAATAGAGATTCCTAAAATGGTACCAATAATTCCACCCGCCGCAGAAATTGCAGCAGCTTCTATCAAAAACTGAATCATAATGTCTTTTGTCTTTGCACCAAGGGCTTTTCTGATTCCGATTTCTCTTGTTCTCTCCGTTACGGAAACCAGCATGATATTCATAATACCAATCCCCCCTACAACCAGTGAAATGGCTGCAATGGCGCCAACTACCGCAGAAAGAGAGCTCAGCACACCATCTATGCTTTTCATCTCTTCCTTGGCGGAATAACAGGTCACATTTTCAATAGGTTGGTTTTTCATTCTGGCGATATATGCACGTATTTCATTTTGTAACTGTGTCATATCATATTTATCTGACATCCAGAAATACAATCCCCACTGCCCCTCGTCGTAATTTACCAGAACACCCTCAGGGATATATGCATTGGCAAAAGAGCCACCCTGCATTAGCTTCATCAGTGCTGAATCTGTATTTTCATATACACCTATAATCAAAAGCTCTTCAGCTTGATTATTAATAGTCGTTTGCAAGGACTTTCCAACTACATCTTCTTGACCAAAGATATTAACCGCCGTTGATTTATCCACCACAACAAATTTTTTCTTTCCTTTAATATCTTTATTGTTTAGCATACGCCCATATACAATTTTGGGATCCTTTATTACCGTTGGGTTTTCCGCCATACCATTTAATGTAACCATCTCTTTTTTTCTGCCTGCTTTTAAGTCAGCTCTAGTAGAGCTTCGAAAGCTAACACAGGTTACCTTGTCACCCATAGCCTCCACCAATTGGTCTGCGTCGTCCTTTGTAAACATCTGCTCCGTGGAGTAATAACCATCTGGAGAATCAATGTAGGCTGCTACTAAACCGGAACCAAAGTTTTCATATTCCCCGGCAACAACGCTTCGCATGGTATCCCCCAACGAAACGATGGCAATAACCGAGCTAATACCAATAATCATGCCCAGCATGGTCAAAAAGGAACGCATTTTATTGGCACGAATAGAAAACATTGCCAATTTAATATTTTCGAATATCACCCCTCCTTCACCACCTTTTCATCGCTTACAATCTGCCCGTCTTGGAAACGGATAATCCGCTTTGTACACTGGGCAATATCTTCTTCAAGGGTAACCACAACAACTGTTGCCCCCTCATCATTAAGCTTGGTGAAAAAACCCATAATTTCATGGGAGGATCGGCTGTCCAGGTTACCTGTTGGTTCATCCGCAAGAATTAGAGCCGGATCATTTGCCAAAGCTCTGGCAATGGCAACTCTTTGCTTTTGACCACCAGAAAGCTCATTTGGCAAATGATGCACACGGCCTTCCAGTCCAACCTTATGCAACAATCCCTCTGCCTTTGTTTTTCTCGCTTCCGCTTTCATACCGCCATATATCATAGGGATTTCTACGTTTTTTAGGGCTGATGTTCTAGGAATTAATTGAAACGCCTGAAATACAAAACCAATTTTCTTATTTCTGATTGCTGAAAGCTCATCCTCACTTTGTTTTACAATGGGAATGCCATCTAACAAATAAGTTCCTTTAAAATTTCTGTCCATACAACCCAAAATATTCATAAGAGTCGATTTACCCGAACCGGACTGACCCATAATTGCCACATATTCGCCCTCTTCAATAGTAAGAGAAACATTTTGCAGTGCATGTACTTGAATAGCACCTGTATCATAAATCTTGTTTAATTCTTCTATTTTAATTACTTCCTTCATCCTGCACCTCCTACTGAGGGATAACGGTCATTCCTTCCGTCAGCGCAAGGCTGGGGCTCAGAACAATCTGCTGTCCTTCGGTTAATCCATCTCCCTGCACCTCAATCAGCAGGTCTGTCTCTAACCCAATTTTTACAGGTATGATATGAATTGTATTATCTTCTTTTACAGCATAAACAACAGTGGAACCATCCTCAAGCTCACTCACAGCCTCATAAGGTACAGTTAAAACCTGCTCCGACTTTGCAATATGGATAGTGGCCTTAGCAGTAATACCTGCAATCAGCTTATCATTTGTGCCAGTAACATCTATGTAAACAGGAACGACTCTTTCCGTGGAGTTTGCATCCTTATTTTCCCCTGTAGGAGAGATGCGGGATACGACACCCTCTACATTTTCTCCATTTAAAATATCTGCTGTGATATCTACCTTCTGTCCAAGCTTAATCTTGGCAATATCCGTCTCTTTTACTAAGACCTTCATTTGCAGTTGATCTATATTCTCAATTTCAAACATTGGCTTATCATTCTCTGTATCATTGGCAAAACGTCCAACCTTTGTATTCACGCGGGTAATGGTGCCGTCAATCATACTGGTAATTCTGCAATCCTTTAAAGTGTCCGCTTCAACACTGACCTTCCGGTTCATATTATCCAATGTTTGTTTTTCAGAATCTGTTAAAACGGCTACTCCATTTTTAGATGAAATATCATCCAGCTTTCTTTTTGCCTCATCCACTTCACTTTGGCTGGCTGCATTAACATCAAACAAAGCCTTCACATCATCATAATCCTTTTTTAACTTATCATATTCGACCTGTCTTTTTTCCAGTGTTTCATTTTGCTGCATTTGTAATAAAGATAATTCCCCTTTGCTTAAACTCATCTGTTTCACAAGCTCAGAGCTATCCAAAACAGCCAGTAGCTGACCTTTTTTCACCTTGTCGCCTTCTTTAACCAATAGTTCCTTAACTTCATAGCGTAACTTTGATACTACTTCCGTGCTTTCTGTGCCTTCTAAAACCGCTTTTAACTTTAATACCTCTTCCACATCCTGTTTCTCAACAAGAGAGGTACTAACCATTGTGCCTTCAGGTGTTTTATTCCCACCGAAAGCAACCTTTGCACCAACTGCTACTACAATTAAGCCTGCAACAGCTATTAATATTTTCTTCTTTTTAGATAAAGCCATGTAATTGCCTCCTCAGTTTTTCTTATGTCCTTTATTATAGAAGATAAATTCTAAGAAGTCTCTCAATATTTCTTAATATTCTTTTAATTTATAAATTTTTCCATTATTTGAGTATTAATATATACAGTTCTTATAATTTAAAGTCTACACATAAAAAGCGGGAAGCATTG
>JAEZPX010000015.1 GCA_023413275.1 Bacillota bacterium
GGTTATTTCCAGGGAAAGTGTTGTCACAGCAATGGACGCCATTCAAGACCCCGTTTCGTTATATGAACCCGTTTATCACGATGGTGGCGATACCTTGTTTGTCATGGATCAAGTGAGTGATGAGAAAAACGGAGATAAGCTATGGCTTGAAAACCTTTCATTAAGCGAAGCAATGCACCATCTTTCTGACCGTGAAAAGAGAATCGTATCTCTGCGTTTTTTTGAAGGAAAAACACAAACAGAAGTGAGCACCGAAATTGGTATCAGCCAAGCACAAGTAAGTCGTTTAGAAAAAAGTGCATTAAAGCATATGCAAAAATATGTATAATTCAATGGACAACCCTTTTAATATCATGTAAAATGTAGGTAAAATGCGTCTTGCTGGGGATTTTTGAAACAATCCTTGTGCATTCGCTTACCCACATAACATTGATATTAGGAGGAAAAGTAGATGAGAATATTAGCGGAAGATACAGCTGCATTGTTTATTGATTTTCAGGAAAAATTGGTTCCGGTTATCCACCAAAATGCAGAAATAGTTAAAAAAGCAGTGGTGTTGGCACAGGGTTTGAATGAAATTGGAGTGCCCTTTGCAGTGTCCCAGCAATACACCAAAGGGTTGGGAGAAACTGTTCCTGAATTCACCAGTGTAATAGAGTCTTTTCAGTATATGGAAAAACACACTTTTAGTTGTTTCGAATGTGAAGAAATTGCAAATTGGGTGAAAGCACAAAACAAAAAAACAATTTTGATTTGTGGTGTGGAAGCGCATATTTGTGTGTTGCAAACTGTTCTTGACCTTCTGGGTGATGGCTACCGTGTATTTGTTGTTGCGGATTGTGTTGGTTCCAGAAGTCCTTATGATAAGGAAATTGGGCTGGAAAGAATGAAGGCAGAAGGTGCCATTTTAACAACATGCGAAGCAGCCTTGTTTGAATTAACCGGAGGTGCTAAATCTCCACATTTTAAAGTGATTTCAAAATTAGTAAAATAATAGCTTTGGCAAAATTAAGCGGCCGGGCAATGGGCCTGTGCCGCTGATTTTTATTGGTTTCTAAAAAAGAAAATTCTTCCTATTTATATACACCAAGATGAACATAATAGGAACGTAAGAATTTTTCTAATAGAGATTGTGCAGATAATCTAAATTTTCCAATGGCAGAATATAAAGAAGCCATTACATTGCTAAGGCTTTTAAAATAAAGTACTAGAGGTTCCCATGGTTATTCCCACGGAGTAAATCATGGTTTTCTTGAGTTTCTTCTGTCTTTTGGCAGAAGTGTCTTTTTGTGCAGTACACAATAAATTTTACATATTTCTTTTTTATTTTAATTTCAAATAAGGTTAGAGCTTTACAATTAATCACAAGCTCTATATATGGAGGTATAAAATGAAAGCACTGGAGCACCTGAAAACAATTACGCACCACAGATACTTAGTTCGACAACACTGTTTTCGAGTGGGGCTTTATTGGCAGGGATTGACCCATGATCTTTCTAAGTTTTCACCTACTGAGTTTTTAGTAGGCGCAAAGTATTTTCAAGGAGATCGTAGTCCTAACAATGCCGAACGGGAGGATAAAGGCTATTCCAGTTCATGGCTGCATCATAAAGGGAGAAATAAACATCACTTTGAATATTGGATTGATTACAGCAGAGGCCAAGAGCGTCTGTTGGGCGGAATGAAAATGCCTGTCCGTTTTGTGGCAGAAATGTTCATGGATCGGATTGCCGCCTGCAAGACCTATCAAAAAGACAAATATTCAGATGCAAGCCCTTGGAAATATCATTTGCAAAGTCGTCTTGTTCATGAGATTATGCACAAGGATTCCCTACGGCTGTTGGAGCACTTTTTGAAAATGCTTGCAGAATGTGGCGAGGATGTCACTTTTGCATATGTAAAAAAATACTTAAAGCATGAAAGAAAACGTGCGAGAAAGCAATTTATAGAGAATCATATAAGGGGGAAAAAGGAAAAGTGAATCGTAAAAAAGTAATTGTAGGGCTCTCCGGTGGCGTAGACAGTACAGTTTGCGCTTACTTACTGAAGCAACAGGGTTATGATGTCATTGGCGTTACTATGGATTTATGGCCTGGAGAAAATGGCGCACAAGCAATTCAAGATGCAAAGATGGTTGCTGATAAAATAGGAATCCCCCACTTTGTTTTAGATTTCAGAAAAGAATTTAAAGAAAATGTAGTGGATGATTTTATTCGTCGGTATTTTCATGGACTCACGCCAAATCCCTGTGTGGTATGCAACCGATTTATTAAGGGCGAAGCTCTTTTGCAAAAAGCACATGAGCATGGTGCCCAATATATTGCTACAGGACACTATGCTAAAGTGGAGAAGCATCCAAAAACAGGGCGCTACGCCATTCGTAATTCTGAAACAGCGGAAAAAGACCAAACCTATGCATTATACCGCCTCACACAGGATCAATTAGAAGCAATGCTTTTACCCATCGGTGACTATACAAAAGATGAGGTAAGAAAAATTGCCCAACAGATTGATGGCTTTATTGCAAAAAAAGGAGATAGTCAGGATATTTGTTTTATTCCCGATGGAGATTATGCGGCCTTTATTATTAATGAGAGTGGTAATAGCGGCAAATCCGGCAGCTTCGTTGATACAGAGGGAAATGTTTTGGGAAAGCACAAGGGAATTATTCATTACACCGTAGGTCAGCGAAAAGGCCTAGGCCTTGCTTTTGGAAAACCGATGTACGTTTATGCAGTTGATCCAAAACAAAACCAAGTTGTTTTATGTGAAAATAACTCATTGTTTCAAAAAACCCTTCGTGTTGGGGAGCTGTCCCATATGGCACTGGAAAAATTTGAGGATGGCATGCGATTGCAAGGCAAAATTCGTTATGGGAATAAAATGGGTTGGTGTACCGTGAGAATGGTAGATACAGATATACTTGAATGCATTTTTGATGAGCCCCAACGAGCGATTACGCCCGGGCAATCTCTTGTTTTGTATGATGGAGAATATGTAGCCGGTGGTGGAATCATCCTCCCTTTTTGAAAATGAACATATCAGCAAAAGTTTACAGGATTTTTACTTAAATTTCATATAGTTGCACAAAATGTGAAAAGCAGATAAAAGTTGATTGCGACAGTTGTCACGTTATGTTATGATAACTGTGGCGTTTTTTGCAGGTGTTACTACTAGATACTTTTATTGGAGGAAGAAATGGATTACGTAAATATAATCATCCCATTTATTGGTGGGCTCGCCATGTTTATCTTTGGTATGAACTATATGGCACAAGGATTACAGAATGCAGCCGGCACAAAGATGAAGTCAATTCTGGAAGCTTTAACCCAAAATAAAGTGATGGGTATCGGCTTGGGTGCACTTGTTACTGCTATTGTTCAAAGCTCATCCGCAACAACTGTTATGGTTGTAGGTTTTGTAAATGCAGGCCTGATGAACTTAACACAAGCCATGAGTGTTATTATGGGTGCCAATATTGGTACTACAGTAACAGGCTGGTTGGTTTCAAGCTCAGAATGGGCAGAAATGTTCAGCCCCGCCACTATGGCTCCTCTGGCAGTCATGATTGGTGTTATTTTGCAAATTAGCGGAAAAAAAATGAAGCACAGAGAAATCGCTTCCATTATCATCGGTTTTGGTATTTTATTTATTGGTATGCAATCTATGTCCGAAAGCGTTTCTCCCCTTCGGGAATCCCAAGTTTTTAAAAATGCTTTTGTAACATTAGGTCAGAATCCAATGCTTGGCATTTTAGTTGGTGCAGGTGTTACTGCCATCATTCAGAGCTCCTCCGCTTCTCAGGGTATTTTGCTCTCACTTGCGGCAACAGGCTTAGTACCCATAAATGCTGCTGTTTTTATTATCATGGGTCAGAATATCGGCACTTGCGTTACTGCATTAATCAGTGGTATTGGTGCAGGTAAAAATGCAAAATGTGTTGGTTATATGCATTTGATGTTTAATATTATTGGTACTATTTTGTTTAGTATTATTGCAATGATTTACTTCTCATCAGCAAGTCCCGAGATTGGGTTAGGAATTATTTCACAAACGCAAATCAGTGCAATCCATACCGCTTTTAATATCGGCACAACATTATTGATCTTCCCAATTTCAGGTTGGATCATCCGTATTGCCATGAAGCTCAACGGTGTTACAGAATCTACAACAGGGGATGAAGGTCAGCTCCTTCATTTGGACAAACGTATGCTCCAAACACCAAGCCTTGCAGTAGAAGGTGCAAAAAAGGAAACCATCCGTTTGGGACGCATTGCAAGAGAAAATCTCCAATGCGCACTGGATGCACTACATGATGCTTCACCAGAAAGATTTGAAGAAGTAAAGCAGCGAGAATCTGTGGTTGACAGAGTTTGTGATGGTATTTCAGAATATCTGATTAAGCTTTGCACATTACGAATCAGTGATCGTGAAAATCAAATTGTAACCTCTCTTTTAAATACTATCAGTGATATGGAGCGTGTTGGTGATCATGCAGAAAACATTGCCGAGCTGGCAGAAGAAATGAAGCATGAAGATTTGAGCTTTACTCATACCGCTATGGAAGATTTAGAAGAAATGATTCATGCTGCCCTTTCAAGCTATGACAATGCATTAAAGGCTTTAGAAAATGATGACATTGCATCAGCTGCTAAAACTGCCGTTTATGAAGAGCAGGTTGATGAATTAGAAAAAAGATTACGTGCAGGTCATATTGAAAGACTTACCAATGCCGCATGTAATGTAAATGCGGGTATTCATTATCTTGAAGTACTTGCAAATTTGGAACGTATCTCTGATCACGCCATGAATATTTCACAGGTGGTTCTAAATGAACACAGATATAACAGAAAAATGAATGAAGAAGGCGCAATGCCAATATAATGCATAAAAAAAGAAGCCAATTTGGCTTCTTTTTTTATGCATTATATTGGTCTATTTAATTATAATCATATACCACTAAAGCAATTGTGCTATTTACCAAAATCAAAGAAACTCCTCATAAATTGCACAAATTGCATCTTCCATTTCTGTCTCTGTAACACCTACCCAAGTACTTAGCTCACCGCTACCTTGGTTAATCATAACAACATCAATATTCTGCCGCTGTAAGGCTCTGTAAATTCGATTGACTGCAAGGCGATTATGTATAATCCCATATCCCACCAACACAATACCAGCGATATCCGGCTGTACTGTGATCGAAAATGGTATATTGTTTTTTCTAATTTCACTCTCAAAAGCCTGTTGCCTTTCAATAAACTGTTTGGCCTCCACAAGCAAACAAATGCAATGGGCACCTGATGGGAGATATTGAAATTTTATGCCATACTTCTTCGCAGTGCGTAAAACCTCTTGCACAAATGACCATGTGTGGTCAGGTTCCTCCTTCTCAATTACCAAAAGGCTGAAACCCTTCTTCCCTGAAACACCGGCAAATATAGCAAAATCTTCTCGTTGTAAAGCGCTACACGTAATCATGGTCCCCGGGTGTTGGGGCAAATTGGTATTTCGAATATTTGTGGGAATTCCTGCACTGCTTACTGGATACACACAGTCCTCATGAAGCACTGTTGCCCCCGCACAACAAAGCTCATGCATTTCGTGATACGTAATATGGCTGATTGGTCGTGGATTGGTAACGATACGAGGGTCAGCCATAAGAAATCCCGAAACATCAGTCCAATTTTCATATAGTTCTGCTTGGGCAGCACGAGCAACAATGGCTCCAGTAATATCACTTCCACCACGAGAAAAGGCACAAATGCTTCCGTCAGGGTTGCTTCCATAAAAACCGGGTATCACAGCCTTTTCTACCGATGCCAATCTTTGCTTCAATACATTGTTGGTCTTTTCAGCATCGAAAGCACCCTGTTCGTCAAAGAAAATAACCTCCGCCGCATCTATAAACGCAAAGCCCAAGTAATTTGCCAAAAGCAGTCCATTTAAAAATTCCCCTCTACTGGCAAAATAATCTGCCGAAGCTCCGCCTTCCATATGCTGTTGAATTTCCTGAAAATAGGTCTTTAGCTCCAACGATAAATGGAGCGCCTTGGCAATATCATAATATCTCTGTTGTATTTCCTCAAAGGTTTTTTGAAAGGACTCCCCTGCATTTCGCTGACTATGACAGAGATAAAGAAGGTCAGTTATCTTTTCGTCTTTATCAAATCTACGGCCGGGCGCACTGGGAACGATAAGCATTCGGCGGCTGTCTGCGAAAACAATGTCTTTTACTTTTTGAAACTGTGCTGCATCTGCAAGCGAACTGCCACCGAATTTTGCTACAATCATCCTAATTTTCCCCCTTACCACTGGGCAGAGAGTGAATCCCCCTCTGCTTATTACAAGTGCCTTTTCTATAATTTCCAGCCCTATATATTGCTTTTTCATCCAATAACAACAGCTTTTGGAAACAAGAAATCGTTAAAATATTTATCATTTTACTTAAAATCATAGCTAAATTTTATAGTTTTAAGAGAGCCTGCCTTTAAAGTCCTCATATCCAAATTTTCGTATGATGTTTAGTTCTCCATTCTCCTTTAAAACTGCAATAGACGGAAGGCACATTCCATTAAACGTATTATTTTTCACCATAGAATATATTGCCATATCCATAAAGATCAGCTTATCTCCCACAGAAAGAGGTTGTGTAAAAGAATAATCCCCAATCACATCCCCCGACAAGCAGGTTGCGCCTGCCAATCGGTAGGTATAGGGCTTCTCCTTTGGTTCTCCGCCTTGCCACAAAGGTGGGCGATAGGGCATTTCAATCACATCAGGCATATGGCATGCTGCAGATGCATCCAAAAGAGCAATATTAATGCCGTTATGAACAATATCCAATACAGAGCTCACCAGATACCCTGCATTTAAGGCGATTGCCTCCCCCGGCTCCAAATATACTTCAACTTGATATTTTTCTTTAAAGCGCAAAATACAGTCTATCAACTCTCTTCGATCATAATCCTCACGGGTGATATGATGTCCACCGCCAAAGTTCACCCATTTCATCTGAGGTAGGAATTCGCCAAACTTTTCCTCCACCGCTGCCAAGGTTTCAATTAAGGCATCACTGTTTTGCTCACACAAAGTATGAAAATGCAGACCTTCTATGCCCTCTAGCAACTCTGGCTTAAAATTCTCTCTGGTCACCCCTAAACGTGAGCCTTCAGCGCATGGGTCATAAATACCATGTTCCTGGGTGGAATGCTGAGGATTTATTCGAATACCACAGCTTTTTCCCCTTTCAAGTGCCCTCTTTCCATATTTCTGCCATTGGGCGAAAGAATTAAAAGAGATATGGTCACAAACCTTCGTAATCTCATCAAACTCTTTTTCCATATATGCCGCTGAAAAAATATGGGTCTCTTTCCCCATCTCTTCATAGCCAAGCTTTGCCTCAAATAAACCACTGGCTGTTGTTCCATCCAGATAACGCCCAATAAGAGGATACACAGAAAACATGGAGAACGCTTTTTGCGCCAGCAGAATCTTACAGCCTGCACGCATGGCAACATCTTTTAAAGTCTCAAGATTCTCAATCAAACGCTTCTCGTCAATCACATAACAAGGTGTCTCTACAGAATACAGTCGTCCATCCATTAGTCCACCAACTCAGGGTTAAAATCTTCTACCCAAGGCAAGCCCCATTTATTTAATGCTTCCATAAATGGATCGGGATCAAACTCTTCCATATTCCAAACGCCGGGCTGATTCCATTTTCCATTCATAACCAGCATTGCACCAATCATAGCAGGCACACCTGTGGTATAGGAAATAGCCTGACTGCCTACTTCTTTATAACACGCTTGATGATCACAAACGTTGTACAAATAGTATGTTTTTTCTTTTCCATCTTTTTTCCCTTGGAAGATACAACCAATGTTAGTTTTTCCAACGGTACGAGGGCCAAGACTTGCAGGGTCAGGTAGCACTGCCTTCAAAAACTGCAAAGGAACAATTTTCTTTCCTTCAAATTCAATAGGCTCAATAGACGTCATACCCACATTTTCCAGGCACTTCAAATGTGTCAAATAGCTTTGTCCAAAGGTCATGAAGAAACGAATACGCTTGATTCCTTTAATATTTAAACCTAGGCTTTCCAGTTCCTCATGGTGGAGCAAATACATGTCCTTTTTGCCAACTTCCGCAAAATCGTACTCACGTTTGATTTCCATTGGCTCTGTTTCTATCCATTCACCATTTTCCCAATAACTACCATTGGCGGTCACTTCTCTGATATTGATTTCGGGGTTAAAGTTGGTTGCAAAAGGATAGCCATGGTCACCGCCATTGCAATCAAGAATATCAATATAATTGATTTCATCAAAATGATGCTTTTGTGCATAGGCAGAAAACACACCTGTAACGCCGGGGTCAAAACCACTGCCTAACAATGCACAAATACCAGCTTCTTTAAATTTTTCCCGATATTCCCATTGCCATTTGTATTCAAACTTAGCTGTTTCCAAAGGTTCATAATTTGCAGTATCCACATAATGGGTTTTTGTTGCAAGGCAAGCCTCCATAATGGTCAAATCTTGATAAGGTAAAGCCAGATTCAGAACCACATCAGGCTTAAACCCATTGATGAGCTCAACCAATTCCGCCACGTTGTCCGCATCCACTTGAGCTGTGTGAATGATAGTTTTTGTTGTGTCATCAAGTTTTGCTTTTAACGCATCACATTTTGATTTGGTACGGCTTGCAATCATTATTTCCTCAAAAACCTCGCTGTTTTGGCAACACTTGTGAATTGCAACACTAGCAACACCGCCGCAACCGATAATCATACATTTTCCCATTTTTTCTGTCTCCTTTACTTTGTAATCTGTAGTAGTATTTCTCGAGTAATTTTACAAGCAATTGCAGTAGAACTGCCACTTTGATCATAGTGGGGTGAAAGCTCATTAATATCACAGCCAACAATATTTAGCTGATTCAGTTGTAAAACGGCTTCCAGTAATTCTTTAAAAGTAATGCCCCCTCCTTCAGGTGTCCCTGTTCCGCAAAAAACAGAGGGGTCCAATACATCCAAATCCAGCGTAAAATATACAGGCTTATCCTTCAGTTGGTTTATGGTTTCCGAAAAGCCCGTAAGATCAAATTTATGGAGATTGGTATGTTTTTTGGCAAATGCAAACTCATACTTTTCCCCACTTCGGATTCCAAATTGATGAATTCTTCCATCTCCTACAAGATTCCAAACCTGTTTGATTACAGTGGAATGGGATAGTGTTTCTCCCAAGTAATCCGTTCTCAGGTCAGTGTGGGCGTCCAAGTGTATAATATGAACATCAGGATAGCGTTCCACCACAGCTCGCACAGCACCCAATGTAATCAAATGCTCTCCACCAAGCATGACAAAGCCTTTGCCATCATTCAAAATTTGCGCCGTATATTCTTGAATCATCTCCA
>JAEZPX010000054.1 GCA_023413275.1 Bacillota bacterium
CTTGAAGGATATACCGTCATATCCAATGAGCAAACCGCTGGCCGTGGCAGATTGTGGCATAATTATGATTCTCCACCTGTGCAGGACTATATATGAGCACGCTTCTTCGTCCGAAAAATTATTTATCCCATCAGGCTGTAAATATCACGACTATCGCCACAGTTACGATGTGAAAGTCATTGAGGTTGTATCCATAAAATATGATAATTGAAAAGAAGAAATCCCGCCCTCTGGCGAACTGATAAATCTTTTAAAGGAGGATTAGCAATTGCAAAAAATAAACTTAAAAATTTGATTCTATGTGCGCTCTTTTCAGCACTGATTGCAGTCGGCGCATTTATCGTATCCCCATTCCGGTTGTCCCATTTACCCTTCAATTTCTCTTTACTATGCTAGCTGGGCTTCTGCTTGGAGAAAAGCTCGGCTATGCCTCCGTTACGGTTTATATTGCGATGGGGCTTTGGGGGTTGCCAGCGTTTACCGAGGGGGGCGGGTTAACGTATTTTTTAAAACCAAGCTTTGGGTATATCATCTGATGTTTCTGGTAGCTGGTTCCGATTCCAAGTGGGCCCATTCTCATGTTGGCAGCTCCGCCGACTTATGCTGATTAATTGGCAAACCTACATTTATTCTACCAAAGAAGGATTCGTGCTTACATCTTAAGAACAAACCTTTCCTACCACCGGCATAGCCGGTGGTTTTGTCAAGCTAAAGCGAACAATAAAACCTCCAAACTGTGCATTAATTACGACAGCTTGAAGGTTTTATATTTGATAAGAACTTCAGTTACTAAGAATAGGCACTATTCAACACAGAGGCCTTGCCCATCCTCGGATGTGGTTTAGCACAAATATTTTCTCATTAACGTAACCTCTATTCACTAAATGTTTGACTAAGTAAATTTAATGGTATGAAACTACCACGTAACGGGTGCCGAAAAATGACTTATGTTTACACTTAAGGAAATATTGACATTGAAAATACTGTGAATCTTGGCCATTGTTGCCAAATGTTATCATATGCAATTAGTCTAAGACAGCAATGCCATCGATTTCAAGGTTTGCACCGCCCATAAAGTCTTTTACCGCCATAGCAATTCTTGCCGGAGGATTTTTAGGGAAATACGTTTTATAAATTTCATTAAAATCGGCAAGCATATTTAACTCTTTAACATAAACCTGCATTTTCACCAAATTTTCTAGGGTACCTCCTGCAGCTTCAATTGTATGCTTAATATTCTCAAGGGCGGCTTTTGCTTCTATTTTAATATCCCCATTCCCTACAATTTCCCCTGTAACTGGATCATCACCACATGCACCGGCAAGAAATACCAAGTCTCCGTGCCTCACAGCCTGTGAATACCAAGCTGTAGGTTTTGTGGCCTTATCGGTACAAATCACTTCGTTTTTCAAAATTGTCCCCTCCTCTGTTATTCCTTTGTGAAGAAATAGCCTGCCTCCAGCGCTTGAATATTTACATCAACCAACTCAGATCTCATTTTCCTTTTCAAAACTTCTCGAACTTCATCAAGCGTAATCACATTAAGAGTTCGAACAACTGCACCTAAAGCAACCATGTTAGAAGATTTTGCACTGCCAATCCTCGTGGCAATTTCAGTAAATGGCACTTCAACCACGTTAATGTCTGTTCTTTTCGTTGCAATGTCAATCATAGAGCTGTTGAAAATGAGTGTCCCGCCGACTTTGACTTTGTGTTCATAATCTTTAAAAGATTCTTCATCCATAACAAGAATTGTATCTGCCGCAGAAATAACAGGGGATCCGATTTCCTTGGAAAGAACAACCTGACAGCTTGCTCTGCCACCTCTTTTCTCCTGTCCATAAGCCGGAGCTAGGGTTACGTTTAATCCCTTTGCAGCAGCTGCTGTACAGATAAGTTTTCCCATTAAAATTGTTCCTTGACCGCCAATTCCGGAAAAAATCATTTCACTTTTCATCATTCACCCTCCTTTGGCACTTTAAAAACTCCCAGTGGATATTGATTTAATACACTTTCACTAATCCATTCCAATGCTTTTACCGGCTTTACGCCCCACCCTGTGGGACAGGGGGAAATTACCTCGACAAAACTTAGGCCTTTGCCTCCCAACTGGTATTGAAAAGCTTTTCTGATGGCTTCCTTTGTCTTTTTAATATTCCCTGGGGAATTTACCGCTACCCTTTCGCTATAATAACAACCATTCAAGTTGCCGATAATCTCTGCCATATTTACAGGGAAGCCGGCATTATCAGCACTTCTGCCAAAAGGAGAGGTACTGGTTTTTTGTTCCATCAACGTCGTAGGTGCCATTTGGCCGCCTGTCATGCCGTAAATTGCATTGTTGACGAAAACCACTGTAAACTTTTCTCCTCTAATGCCTGCGTGCATAATTTCCGCCATACCTTCGGAAACCATATCACCATCGCCTTGATAAACCACTACCAAGTTATCCTCCAATGCTCGCTTGATTCCTGTGCCTGTTGCAGGTGCTCTGCCATGCAATGCACAAATTGAGTCTACATTAAAATATCTGTCTGCATAAACTGAACACCCGATGGGCCAAATCATAATGGCTTTTTCAGATAAATTTTCTTCTTCTATTATTTCAGCAATGAGCTTATTGATAATACCATGACCACAGCCACCGCAATATTTCATATATTCATCTGTAAGAACTTTCGGTCTTTCATATACTATTTTCATCCCGTCACCTCCAATTATTTTATGTACAATTCCCTTATCTTTTCATATAATTCCTGAGGCGTAGGCGTAATGCCGCCAAGTCTGCCAAAAAAATTCACCTGCTCTTTATTCTTAACATTAAGCTTAACATCTTCAACCATCTGCCCTGCACTAAGCTCAACTACAAAATATTCTTTGTCCGGATATTGCTCAAATGCTCTTTTTGGGAAAGGCCACAGAGTAATGGGTCTAATCATACCAACCTTTATGCCATTCTCACTAGCAATATGAATTGCTGTCAGTGCAATTCTAGCAACAGAACCGTACGCCACAATTATGATATCCGCATCCTCTGTTTCGTACTCTTCCCATCTCTGTTCATTTTCTTGGATAGCATGAAATTTATCCTGCAAATCTAAGTTAAACCTTTCCCACTGCTCCGGTCCTAAAGCACAGGTAGTAATAACGTTATGTTTTCTTGCCTTTGCTCCTGTGATTGTCCAAGGGAAATGATTTTCAACTTTGATTTTTTGGGGCAATTCTACATTTTCCATCATTTTGGAAAGCATACCGTCACTTGCAACAACCACAGGATTTCTGTATTTTTCTGCAAGTTCAAAAGATAATCTCCCAAAATCAGCCATCTCCTGAACGGAATAAGGCGCAAGAACGATAGTATAGTAGTCACCATGCCCCCCACCCTTTACAAGCTGAAAGTAGTCTCCTTGGGCTGCAAGTATATCGCCATCAGCGGGACCCGGTCTCATAACATCTACGATTACTGCTGGCAAGCCGGCAGCTGCCATAAAGCTCATTGCTTCACAACCAAGGCTGAATCCAGGGCCAGAAGTTGCTGTCATTACTCTTTTATCTGCTGCTGCAACACCTGCAATCATGTTAAAAGCAGAAACTTCCGTTTCGGCTTGAACAAACACCAACCCTTCTGTAGGTGCTTTTTTCGCATAATATTCTGGCATTTCACTGGAAGGGGTAATTGGATATCCGAAAAAATATATACATCCAGATCTAATTGCTGATTCTGCAAAGGCTTCATTCCCTTGCATAAACACTTTCTCCGCCATTATAATCCTCCTTTTTAAATATCTTTTTCAATTGTAATTGCTGCCTCAGGACAAACATTTGCACAAATTCCACATGCGATGCAATCCTCTAAATTTTCTGCTACTGCGGGATAGTAACCTTTTTTGTTTAACGTATCCTTCTTTCTTAAAATGGTTTTCTTGGGACAGAATGTCATGCAATATTCACATTCCTTACAAATTTCTTCATTCACTGTAACTCTGTTCATTTCTTAGCCCCACTTTCCTGATTGATGATTGATGATTGAAGCAACTTATTCTAATATATAGAATGCATTTTATATATTTAGAATTGTATTGTGTTTATTATACAGAATGTCATTCTAATAGTCAATATATCAGTACAAAAATTTAAAAATTATTTTTTAAAAAAACCAAATTTCACTTTGTTTTTATATTAAAAATGGGCATTTCTTGTACTGCAAAGAAATCCCCTACTTTTCCAACAATTTATTTATATCCAGTTATGATTTTCTGTTCCAATATTTACAAATAAATAAGAAGTGCTTTATTCTAATTATAAAAATAGTATTTTATATATTGTCACCTTATGGTTTATGTTTACAAATGGTACGTCTTCATCTATAATGAATGCAACATATAAATTTCGAGGTGACACAAAAATGTCTAATTTTTTAGAAAATTCAAGCTACAAGCCTAAATATCCCGTACAGACTCTGGGTAAAGCACTAGATGTATTGATATATATTAAAAATAACGCCTCTGCTGACGGCGTGAGCATTGCAGAGTTAAGTGAGTACTTAAATATGGGTAAAAGTACAGTCCATAGGCTTTTAGATACCCTTTTGGCCTATAATTTCGTGGAAAAAACATATGCCAACGCATCCTATAAGCTAGGCTGGGGTATTTATGATATTGGAAGCACTGTTCCCTTTCAACACTCCTTAAACAACACCAATTTATCCCCCTTATTAGAAGAGCTTTGCAACGAGTGCTCAGAAACAATTAACTTTGGAATTATGAATAATAATAGTGTTGTTATATTGTACAAAGCAGAACCTAACATCAAAATTAGAGCCAATGTAAATATCGGGGGTAATGAACCCTTCTACTGTACTGCCATCGGAAAACTATTTTTATCTTCCTTATCGGTACAGGAGGTTAAGGAATATTTTATTCATTCAGATATTACGAATTACACAAACAACACCATAACCACCGCAGAAAAAATGATTCCCGAACTTGCTAAAATTGCTCAAAATGGATATTCCATTGATAATGAGGAATTTTATGCCGGTTTAATTTGTATTGCTGTTCCTGTGTATGATTATAGCGGAAAAATTGTTGCCGGTATCAGTATTAGCGGACCATCGGAACGAATGGTTCAGAAAAAGATAGATGATGTTTTACCTAAGTTAAAAAAATCATGCGAAAAGCTATCTGTTCATTTTGGGTATCGGTAAAAAGAGCCATAAAATTTATGATTTCAAATATCATTGCCAAAATCTTTAGTGGTTTTCGCGTTCAAATTATACTATTTCGTGGTGTGCAACTTCAAATTTTCCAGCCTCCTGATTCGATAGATATCCTTTCTATAAGCCATAAGGTTGTGACGGAAATATACATAGAAAGTTTAAAGTAAGACTGTATGCTCTCAAATTTTATTCTTTGAAATCCGAATGATGAGAAGTCATGTTAAAAAGTAAAACCCCTCTATGATTATTCATAAATCTTAGAGGGGTTTTAAGATTGCCCATGCCAAAAATGAAGAAGCTTCATTCCAAAACGTAAAGGATGACTAAAATATAAAATTGCGTAATAGGTTTTTTCTAAGAAATCTTCTCATTCATTCAAATATTTTATTGCAGCTCTAATATGCAATTCCGCACTAAATTTCATAATCTCTTCATCAATACTAAACTGGGGATGCCCTTGGGGATATATGTTGCCCTTTTCCTTATTGTGTACACCAAGAAACGTCATAACCGATGGTACCCTATGACTTACTTCTGCAAAATCCTCTCCCATTAGTCCCGTGAAATTATCAATATTATACTCAGTCCCAAATGTGCTTATTGCAGCGCTTTTCATAAGATATACTAAATTTTTATCATTTATCAATGAGGGATTACTGGGAATAAATTCGACTTTATATTCCATTGAATACGTGTCACAAATACCTCGAATCACCCTTTTAAATGCTGACATCACCTTCTCTTTGTTTTCCTTTTCATCAGGGAATAAGAATCTAATTGTCCCCCCCATTTTGACCTCATCAGAAATAATCGTTCTTGTTGTTCCCCCCGAAATTTGCCCAATCATTATTACCATAGGATGCATGGGATTATATTCTCTAGTTTCCAGAAACTGAAGGGCATCAATGATTTTTGCTGCGCACATAATTGCATCCTTCCCTGTATTTGGTGCAGAAGTGTTCCCTGATTTCCCGTAAACCGTGATTTCAAACTCTTCTGTGGTTCCCAAAACGGCGCCAGCAGTCAATCCCAATCGACCAGACTCAATGGCACCCCAATGTCTTAATGCAAAAGCCGCATCAACCATTGGGTTTTCTAAAATTCCATCGTCAATCATAGAAAGCATCCCGGCTTCTTCCTCGTTGGGTTGAAAAACAAACTTTATGTTTCCTTTAAACTCATCACGGTGTCTAGCAAGAACCTTTGCTATCACCAAAAGCACCGCCATGTCCCCATCATGCCCAGATGCATGCATCACACCTGCTGACACCGAAGAGAAAGAAAGGCCTGTTTTTTCCTGCATAGGCAAGGCATCCATGCTAGCACGCAATAAAATTGTTTTTCCTGCCCCCCTCTTTCCATTTAAAATACCGACAACACCCGTTCTGGATATATTTTTTACTTCCATATTTAATTTTTTCAAATAATCATATATAATCTTCGATGTTCTAAACTCCTTAAAACCAAGCTCCGGATTTTCATGAAAATCTCTTCTTAGAGCAATCAGCTCACTTTCAAAGCCAATGATTTCTTTTTTTAAATCAATCATAATCTATCTCCCCAATATTTGTTGATTTTACTGCTTTTCTTGATGAAGATATGTTTAAAAAACATACTGCACTTATCATAAGTGTTATGCCCAAAACCTTGAAAAAGGTAATCGGTTCGTTATACAAAATAATACCAGCAACTGATGTAACCATTAACTCAAACGTAGAAATAACCGCTGCAACGCTTACCTCGACCTTTGAAAGTCCTTTCACATATAGCATATACGGTATAACTGAAACAACAATAGCATATAAAACCATAATGGGCAATGTATTCGTCTGAAAAACTTTTATAACCGTTGTAATAGGATTCGCAAGAACACCCATAAAAGCCGAAGCAATCATAAAGGTATACAATGTGACGGTTTCTGATGAGTACTTATTTAAAGATCTCTTCCCTATGACATCATAAATAGAAAAGCCTATTCCTGATGTTACTCCCCAAAATAACCCCTTTGGCGTAAATACAAAATTACCTGCAGAAAATACACCTGATATACTTAAACAACCAAGAATAGTTAACAGTATAATGAATATCTTTATTAATGTAATTTTTTTCCTAAGAATAATAGCAGAAAACAATAGTACAAAAGAAGTTTTTGTATAAAGCATTGCGCCTGCAATTCCAACACCAACTTCATTTGCTGTAAAAATATAAGCTATCGAATAAAGAGAATATCCGAAAATACTAATTAAAGCCAGATCAAAAAGATCTCCTGTATTTTTCAACTTAAATATACTTTTATCTTTCCTACAGAAAAGAGCAATTAGAATTAGCGTTGCAATAAATGTTTTAATAAAGCCCATTTCAATAGGCGTGAAGCCATAGAGGGTAATTTTTTTTGTAAAGACGCCGCTTGTCCCCCAACAAAAAGCAGCAACAAGTATAAATAGTACATAAAGTCTGCTTTCTTTCATATAATCTCCCCTTAAAAAATACCCACAATGAAATAAATCCATATTCATTAAAAATGCTCAAATTAACACAAAATACAACTTGTTGTCATTTTGTGTTGCATAATTAAAATAAGTCTGTCTTTCACCCATCGCGCTTTATCCACAGTCTATTTAAGTATGAACACTACCATTCCATAAGAATCCATGAGAAAACCGAGTATGTTCCTCATTTTAAGTTCTAAATTTAGCAATGAAATCAGACGCAAAACAAGTCTAAATTGCATTTCTTTGCTATTCCTTCCTCATTATACACATAAAATTTCAATACTAAAGTCTTATATATAAGTACTTTCTTGCTATAAAAAACAGGAAAATTATCATTTACAACTTAAATAAATCATAGACTAGTTACCTTCCCTCATAACATCACATTGAAAAAAACCCTACGCAAAAGCATTACGAAGGATTTTTTTCTGTATTAAAAATGATCATTCACAATTCGTTTTACATGAGACATTGGAATACCACATCCTGTAACAATAATAGCAACATTGCTACCAGGTTTGATATAACCATCTCTCATAGCAAGTGCAACTCCCGTAGCACTTGCTCCCTCAACAATCAAGTGATGGTTTTCCATAACATAAGCAATTCCTTTTGCAATTTCTTGCTCGCTCACCTGAACTGTCTCATCAACAAATTCCCGTGTGATATCAAACGTATATTTGTTATCCAGGCCAATTCCTCCAAGGAGACTGTCTGCCAGGGTCTCTTCCTCAGGCATTTCAATTGGATGTCCGACCTTCAAACTTTCAATCATAACTGCAGCCTTTTCGTGGGAAACACCTATGAGTTTCGCATCAGGAACGGTAAGCT
>JAEZPX010000197.1 GCA_023413275.1 Bacillota bacterium
CTGTGGTGGGCGCAGGCGTTTTCGCATCGTTTTGTAATATGAGATTTATCTACAAAAAGAATCGCACAATCTTTTTCACAAATCACTATAAACTCATCATCGTGATCGAAAAAAGAGAAAGCGGCACCGAATATTCCGGAATCCTCAATATATTCTAACATATCTAAAGACCCGTCGGCATTCAGCCGATTAATGGAGACACAGCCATGATACAACAATCCAACTTTTTGACAACCCACATCATAAACGTAGGCTGTTTGTTTTTCATGAAAAAATTTTTTTTCCGCTTCAAAGCAAACAATCATTTTTTCAATATCATCGGCGGTTACGCCGGAAAAAATTGGATTTTTACTCAAATTTTTCATAAAAACACCTTCTAATGTTGCAATTGCAACTTTTTTTTTCTCTCTATTTATGCTATCATATTATCATACAAAAGTAAAAATAAATTTGTATAAAGAAACCTAAGATAATGCATTATAACAAAATATAAACGGTTTAATGATGAAGGAGGAATGCAGCATGACACCAAGATTTTTTAGATGTAATCATTGTAAAAATATTATTCACATGGTAGAGGATAGAGGAGGTACTGTAGTCTGTTGTGGCGAGGCTATGCAGGAATTGAAAGCAAATACCTCTGATGGTGCGTCAGAAAAGCATGTTCCCGTTGTAACTGTAGAGGGAAATAAAGTTAAAGTTGTAGTTGGCAGTGTTGCCCATCCTATGCTGGAAGAGCATCATATTGCATGGATTTATTTGGAAACAACCCAAGGCGGACAGCTGAAGTATTTGGATCACACAGGTGCTCCTGAGGCTGAATTTGCTTTGACAGATGATGAGAAAGTAGTAGCAGCGTACGAGTACTGTAATTTACATGGACTTTGGAAGTACGAAGCATAAAAACCAACCCAAAGACCGGTAAATACCGGTCTTTGTTATTTTAAATAAAAAGAGCTATATGGAAAAAACAAAATATGTATGAAGCTTAGAATGTAAGGGATCATACAAAGGGGTATCATTCTAAACATAAATAGTGAATACAGTATACATTTAATTAAAAAGGAGGAGCTTCATGAAAACATTGCAGTTAAAAAAAGATCTTTATTGGGCAGGTATTTTAGATAAGGATTTAAGAGTTTTTGATATTATTATGAACACAGAGTTTGGCACAACCTATAACTCTTACATTTTAAAATGCGGGGATAAAACAGTGCTGTTTGAAACAGCAAAAGCAAAGTTTTTTGGTGAATATGAAAAAGCGATTGCCGAAAAGCTAGATGTGGAGAATATAGATTATATCGTTGTTGACCATACAGAGCCGGATCATGCAGGAAGCTTGCAGAGCATAATTGAAAAATGCCCTCGGGCAAAAATCATTGCAACACCAACGGCCATTGGTTTTTTAAAACAGATTGTAAATCGTGATTTTTATAGTATTGCTGTAAATGATAAGGATGAACTGCGCATTGGCGATAAAACCCTGCGTTTTTATTCTCTGCCTAACCTTCACTGGCCGGATAGTATGTATACTTACATTGTTGAGGATAAGGTTTTGGTTACTTGCGATTCCTTTGGTTCTCATTATGCCCATGACGGCATTCTAAGAAGCACTGTAACGGATGAGGAAGGCTATATGCGTGCCACCAAATATTATTTTGATAATATTTTAGGGCCTTTTAAACAGCCTTATATGACAGCAGCCTTGGATGTGGTAAGATCCTTAGAAATAGATATGATTTGTACTGGCCACGGTCCAGTGTTGGATAGCCATATAGAAGAATTAATTCAAATTTATGAGGAATGGTGTAAGGTTCCTGTAAATGAGAAGAAAACGGTTGTAATACCTTATGTAAGTGCTTATGGCTATACCGGAGAATTGGCAGAGAAAATTGCCGATGGTATTCGTGACAGCGGCGATATTGACGTAAAGATTTATGATATGGTAACGGCAGATGCTGGCGAGGTTTTGGGAGAAATTGCTCCCGCAGAAGGTCTCTTATTTGGAACCCCTACTATTTTGGGAGATGCATTAAAGCCAATTTGGGATTTGGCTACGTCATTGTATTCCCCTATTCATGGTGGAAAGCTTGCCAGTGCCTTTGGCAGTTACGGTTGGAGCGGCGAGGGCGTACCTCATTTGATTGAACGTTTAAAACAGTTAAATATGCGTGTCATGGAAGGCTATCGTGTTCAATTTAAGCCTTCGGAAAAAGAGCTTTTGGAAGCCTTTGAATTTGGATACCGTTTTGGCCAAAAACTACAGCAAAAGGAAATACCAAAAAAATCAGGGGCAAGGTCTACGCTGGTGAAATGCTTAGTCTGCGGTGAAATTTTGGATTCTTCCTTGGATCGTTGCCCTGTGTGTGGTGTTGGTCCCGAAAACTTTGCACCAATTGAAGTGGAAACCGTTGCTTTCTATAAGGAAAGCTTGGAGAACTTCGTGATTCTTGGTGGCGGTACAGCGGCGCTGAATGCGGCAAAAGCCATCAGGGAGCGAAACAAAACGGCAAAAATCACTATGGTTTCGGAAGAGAAGGAATTACCTTATGATAGACCTATGCTGACAAAGAATATGTTCGGCGCTTTAAGCGGTGATGCCATTGCCAGCGAGGATAGGGCTTGGTATGAAGATAACCAGGTTACCATTAAATTAGGAACCAAGGTTGAAAAGCTGGATACCCAGAAGAAGGAAGCACATCTTTCCAATGGCGAGGTATTGCCCTATGATAAGTGCGTATATGCTTTGGGTGCAAACAGCTTTGTGCCTCCGATTAAAGGAAAAGATTTGGAAGGTGTAACAGCAATTAGATCCATTTCTGACGTGGAAAAGGTAAGCCACTGGGCATTAAACGCAAAATCCGCTGTAGTTATCGGTGGTGGCGTTTTAGGGCTTGAAGCTGCTTGGGAGTTGCGTAAAGAAAAGCTTCAGGTAACAGTTTTGGAAGGTGCACCTGTTTTGATGGCAGGAAAGATTGATAGCGAAGCAGTAGAAATGCTCACCAAAATTGCCAGTGACCAAGGTATTCGCATTGTAACCGGTGCAAAAATCTCCGAGCTTAGTGGAAACGGCAAGGTTGAAAGTGTTTTATTAGATGGTGGAGAAAGCATTCCTGCAGACATCGTGATTATTTCCACAGGTGTTCGTGCAAGCATCGCTTTGGCTAACGAGGCAGGCATTACCTGTGACCGTGCGGTTGTTGTGGATGAAGCAATGCGTACCAATTTGCCTGATGTTTATGCTTGTGGTGATTGTGCTCAGTATCAGGGTATGAATATTGCAATTTGGCCTGTAGCGTCTGAAATGGGGCGTATTGCAGGGGCAAATGCTGCAGGGGATAGCTTAACCTATAGCCAAAAGACCTATGGCGTAACTTTGGCGGCATTAGGTACCATGCTGTATGCTATCGGTGATCCAGGTAGTAAAGAGGGAGTAACTTATAAGACCATGGAAGTGAAGGATGAAAGAAAGGGTATTTTGGAGAAATATTATTTCTTAAACAATACCATTTGTGGCGCAATTCTTTTGGGAGATACCTCAAATCTTGCCAAGGTAACTGAAGCAATTGAGAAAATGAAAAGCTTTGCAGAGTTTTTTAAATAAGTAAACAGAAAAAAGGGTGTCGGTTTCCGACACCCTTAAATTTATAATAGTAGTATAAAGAAAAGAGAATTGACAGGGGGCATCAATTCTCTTTTTGTTTCCGTGTATCTTTTAAAATTACTGAGGAAAATGCGCCTTAGTAATTTTGGGAAGCCAAACGAAAATAGGACTGAGGGTGATTGCAAACTGGACAGAGCCCAGGAGCATCCTTACCAACATGTCTGTGACCACAGTTTTCACACTGCCATACGCTTTCTTCCTCTTTTGAAAATACTGCTCCAGTCTTTACATTTTCTAAAAGCTGGCGATATCTTTCTTCGTGTTCCTTTTCAATCTTTGCTACTGCCTCAAAAAGATAAGCGATACGGTCAAAGCCTTCTTCTTTTGCTTCTTTTGCAAAGTTTGCATACATATCTGTCCATTCATAATTTTCGCCCATTGCCGCATCCAAAAGGTTTTCTGCTGTGGTAGGCACTGTGCCACCGTGTAACAGTTTAAACCAGATTTTAGCATGTTCTTTTTCATTGCCAGCAGTTTCTAAGAAAAGAGCAGCAATTTGCTCGTAGCCTTCTTTTTTTGCCACACTTGCATAGTATGTATATTTATTTCTTGCCTCAGATTCACCTGCAAATGCGGTTTTTAAATTTGATTCTGTTTTAGAGCCTTTCAGTTCCATAAAAACACCTCCGAGATCATTAAATTTTATTATTTTTATATATCTTCTCTTTATGTGTATTATATATTAAATAATAATAATTGTCAACAAATAAAACGATATTTGACGAATAATTTTACTATAATTAGGAACAAAAGGAGCTCCGGTCCTTTTATCAATAGTGAACCCAAAGTCAGTGTTTTCTAATGCAAAAGCCAATTTTAAATAGGAGCCGATTTTATCGGCTCCTATGAAACAAAACATGATTAAATTTCGATTATGCCTTCAAAGTCTTTGCGAGCATCACCGGTCATGGTTATATTGTTTTCATCACAGTGAATAATCAAATCTCCACCACGAAGCTTCACAGTAATATCCTGCTTATCAGGGCAATGTCCCAAAGCAACTGCCGCCGCCGCTACAGCGCAAGCACCTGTGCCACAGGCCATTGTTTCGCCAATACCTCTTTCCCATACCCGCATACGCAAGGTTGTGCGGTCTTCCACAGCAGCAAAGGAAATATTCGCCCGTTCGGGGAAGAAAGGCGCATGCTCCAGCAT
>JAEZPX010000204.1 GCA_023413275.1 Bacillota bacterium
GGCGTATTCATTCTTGGTTTTGATGAAAAAAAATATCAAAAGCAGTATGAGAAACAAGTAAATGAAATTCACTTGATTGCAAATCAATTTGAATTGATGCATTTATTTGAGGAATTACAGTTGGATACCCTAGTTTTTGACGGTAATTTGGCGATTTATTTGTGGGCACACATTCAAGGCATTGCGCAGTTGCTTCATAGCAAAGGGGACTGGATGGAGGACTATTATGGTATTTCCATTGAGAGTATCATTCATGGGCAAATGAAACTGACGAGACAGATGCTTGGAGGGTTATATGAATAGGAGTAGAAGAATGTTCATGAGGATATGTTTATCAGCAGTAGTAATTATAATCCTTGCTATGGCTTCTTGGGATGGGGCTTTCATGAAAACGAAATATAATATTGCAGATGATGGGTATGATATTGAAAAAAATATCATGTCTGAAGGGGAATTTCAATTAATTCGTGGGGGAATTACATCTTCCAGCAGCCATAATATGCAGCCATGGAAGATAAAAATTTTGGATGAAAATACATTTACATTATATGCGGATATGGAAAAAACTCTGCCTGTGATCGATCCCGAGAACAAACAGCTTCTTATGAGTTTGGGTACTTTTATTGGCTCCGTTAAGGAAACGGCAAAGGAATTGGGGCTGGATTTGCATGTGGAGTATGCACCCATTGATACAAGTAAAAAGCAAAATCAGATTGCAACATTTCAAATTGTAGGGGCATTAGAAAATCAGATTGACGCTATGACATCTGCTACCCAAGGGGTAAAAAAGGAAGCTCCTAAACTGGAGAAGGAAAAAATATCCGATTTAATGGAAATTACTTTGAAAGGCTATCAGATACAATGGGTGAAGGAGGAACAAAAGTCACTTTTCCAGGAATATTTATTAAAAGGCACTAAAATTGAAGCGAGTAATCAAAAAGCCATGGAAGAACTTCTGCATATTTTTCGATTTACAAAGTGGTCGAAGAATCACTATAGATACGGTCTATCTTTAAATACCATGTCACCCGCATTACGAATGTTTGTGGAACCGCTATTGGGTGTAAACCAACAATGGGATTTATTTGGGAAAAAATCTATCACTGCATTTGAACAGCGATTGAAAAATGAAAAGGCCTATATGATTCTTTCCCTTGAGAACCCAGAGCCGTCTGACTACATTAGAGCAGGTGAGGCTCTTTCTGTGCTAGGACTTCACGCAGAAGGGTATACCATAAAGCCTGCAGTTCAGCTGATAGAGCCATTAGAAGGGATGAATGCGGTTTGCAAGGAAATGAAAGAAACATTTGGTATTCAAGGGGAGGTTATACTTATCCTTGGCTTTACAGAAAGAGGAACAGGTTATCATGATTCTGTGCGACACCAAGTTATGGACATTATCATGGATTCAGAGGTTATATAGGAAAAGAATTTAGGGCAAACATAAGGTTTGCTCTTTTTTTGTGGAAGCAAAGGCCATATCTTTTAGAAAATAATAAAGATGAATCGTTATAATTAAATAGATTTCCATTATTAAAAAGTATTAAATTTTCCTGACCTATACTAAAAATTTATGTTTTGGCTTGATTTGTTTATGGGTGTGGGATATAAAAATATATAGATTTTCGACAATTTTTATAGTAAAATAACTGAGAATCTATAAAGAAGGGGATTACATCATAAGATATGATATTCAAGGTTTTGTGCTTGAGGAGTTCAAGTTACATTTATTTACTCGAACAAAGTCGTATCAGGAGATTATTAATGTGATTTTTATTTGTAGTAATATAATAACTGCAGCGTGTTTTAATGACTAAAGTTAGGGAGCCCAATGTGAAAAAACATATCTTGCTGATTAGTAACTTAATTATTATTTTCTCTTTAATAACCGGTTTTATTGGGGTGGTGTATAAACAGACCAAATCTTATCAAGAATTGGCTGAAGAATATTTGGCAAATATCCTCAGCATTGCAGAAGTGGATATTACAAAGCAAATTGAAAACGCTATGACAAAACCTGTGATGGTATCAAAGACAATGGCAAACGACGAGTTTTTGAAAAAGTGGTTTGCCATTGAAGAGGAAAATCAAAATAGGGATGGCTATATGAATGAATTATACAGCTATCTCAATGCATATAAAGAAAAGTATGGCTATACAACGGTTTTTTGTGTTTCAGCACAAACGGGTAATTATTATTATCAAGATGGTTTAAATAAAAAGCTCTCAAAAAATGATGAACATGATGTTTGGTATTATAATTTTATTGAATCCGGTAACGAATATGATCTTCAAATTGATACCAATGAAGCGGATGCTAATATCATTACATCCTTTGTTAATTTTCGTATGGAGAGTGAAGACGGAGAGCTTCTTGGTGTCATTGGAGTGGGCCTTGAAATCTCTGACATAGAAGGCATTGTGCGTTCTTATGAAGATAATTATAATTTATCTGTTTATATTGTGAATGTGAGAGGCTCCGAAAACTCCTTTGGAAAAGATACAGATGTTTTTGTGAGCGAAGAGGAATTGGCAAGACGAACAGGAATACAGAATAAAATATTAACTGATTTCTCTACTGAGCCTTTTATGAGATGGTTTACCTCGCCAAATGAAAGGAAATGTATTATAACGAAATATGATGAAACCCTTGGGTGGTATTTGATTTTAGAGAAAGATACGTTTTCAATAAACCGTTCCTTTCAAAAAGGAATTATGGATAATGTCATTTTTATGCTTATTTCTCTAGCTGCATGCATTATGGTAACAACAACAGTTTTTCTGAATTTTAACCATCGGACCATTGAAATGGAGAATACAGATGAATTAACCGGATTGCCCAATAGCAAGCTGTTTTATAGGCAGTATCATTCTTTTGTAAGAAAGCATCATGATCGTAGAAAAACCATTTTTATGTTTGATATAGATAATTTTAAGGATATTAATGATACCCAAGGGCATTTATTTGGAAATGAAATTCTTGCTAAGGTGGGAGATATTCTGAAAAAGACAGTTGAGGGTCATGGGATAGCTGCCCGCTGGGGTGGGGATGAATTCATTGGTGCTCTTGATGCCAGTCCCCAAGAGGCAGAAACCATATTGAAAGGGTTTATGGATGATTTGAGGAAACTGGACAAAGAGATGGGATATATTGTGACTGTCAGCGTAGGTATTGCTGAAATTCTCAAACCATTCAGTGGGGAACAACTGATACAAAAGGTGGATGAAGCTGTTTATCTTTCTAAACAGAATGGCAGAAATCAAATCACACTTTATAAATAAGTTCAATTTCAGTCTTATTAGAGAATGAAGTCATTAAAAGCAGACCCTCTATGATTATACAAATCATAAAGGGTCTGTTTTTGTGAAATAGATAGGTACTCAATTTATCATAGTCGTTTATCCCAATGAGCTGAAAAGTTAGAGAGATATTGTTTTTGTTGCAACATTTTCGCAAAAAGCTTTGTCATGCTCAACAAACAAGAGGGTGGGTTTAAAATCTAGGATTACTTTTTCTAGTTGAATGCGTGAGAGTACATCAACAAAATTAAGGGGTTCGTCCCAAATATGAATATGAGCCTTTTCACAAAGACTTTTGGCTATGAGTACTTTCTTTTTTTGACCGCCGCTGAAAACAGAAATATCTTTTTCAAACTGTACCCGAGAAAAATCTAGTTTCCGTAAAATTGATTTAAACAAGCTCTCGTCAATATCACACTGCTTTGCAAACTCAGACAAATTGCCACAAAGAGCAGAGGTATCTTGTGAAATATATGAGATTTTAAGTTCTGGTGCAGTAAAAATGGTTCCTGTATGGGTAATTTGCTCACCGTATATCAATTTTAAAATGGTTGATTTGCCGGAACCGTTTTTGCCCCACAAAGAGATAATATCACCTGTATTAATCGAAAAAGAAATATTTTGAAACACAATAGTATCGCCGTAACAAGCAGATACATTATCAAATGCAATTAAAGTTTTACTATGATGCAAGGATTGTTCTATTTTTAGCTCTTCGGCGGTTTCAATATTTTTCAATAATTTCTGTTTTTCTTCCACGCTGCTTTCCATACGTTTTTGAATAGATTTGGCTCTTTTCATGGTTTTAGCCGCTTTATGCCCAATGTAGCCTCTGTCGCAGGGGCCTTCTCCGAACTTGCTGGCTTCGGTTCTATCTGACCATGAACGCTTCTCTTTTGCAGTTTTATTTAATCTGGCTATTTCATTTTTCAGTTTTTCATTTTGTGCAATTTCATAACAATCTTGTAACTGCTTGTTTTGGTACCAAGAAGAAAAGTTTCCCTTCTGAATTTCAATGTTCGTTTTATTAATGGAAAGAATGTGATCAATACTGGAATCCAAAAAATCTCTATCATGAGAAACCAAAATAAATCCTTTCTTTTGATTGAGATATTTGCTCACAATTTGTCTGCCCTCGGCATCTAGATGATTGGTGGGTTCATCAATCAATAAAAATGTGTTTTCTTTTAGAAATAAAACTGCTAGCAAAATCTTGGTTTGTTCTCCCTTTGAAAGGGATTCAAAGGGTCGATATAATACTTCGTCAGAGAGATTCAATAAGTTTAATTCTTTAAATAATTCCCATTGTAAATAATTAGGGTAAATATCTTCTATTACATTTATAGTGAATTGAGATGAATTTTCAACGGGATAGGGGAAATATGCCATTTCTACTGATTTCGAAATGGTGCCCCCATATTCAAATTTACCTAGTAAAAGGTTTAAAAACGTAGTTTTACCTCTGCCGTTCCTACCTGTAAAACCTAGTTTCCAATCAGTATCTATTTGAAAGCTTACATTTTCAAATACGTTATCATAACTTCCTTCATATGAAAAAGTCAAGTTTTTAATGTTTATTTGCGACATGTATTGTCCTCCTTAAAAAAAATAGACTGCAAGAAAGTAAATTCTTACAGCCTAAATAAAACGAGACAATACAAAAAAAGTCCCCCAATTATATAAGAGCTTTAAAATGAATCACTTTCTTGCAAATTGGCACAACAAAAACAATGGTAAACCATTATAATTGTTTGAATGCCTAAATTGTTAGCAAGAAAAGTTAATCATTTTTTCAACTCCAATCTTCTTAACATAGTTTCATTTTACTACGATTTCAATGGAATTACAAGTTAATTTATTTCAGTTTATAGAGAAGAAGCTTGAATGCTCCCGCCTATAAAAAAAATTGTTTGTCTCATAGAAACAGATAAATTGAGACGCTTTTCAAAAGTGAACTACTTTTTTTGATTGCGCAGCATGCCGCATCTGTTATCTGGTAAGTATTCGAATTGATATTTATGATATAAAAGGTCTGCGGGATAATTTGCTATTAAACAAACATAACTGTCTTCATAGGTATTTTCCTCAAAATATGTGTTGATGGCTTTCATAATTACCTTGCCATACCCCTTGCCTTGATATGCAGTGTCCACCATAATATCACTGACAACGTAGGTGATACCGCCATCACCAACAATTCTGCCAAAGCCAATCAATTGTTCTTCATCATAAAGGGACACAGTAAATAAAGAATTATTGAGGGCAATTTGGCTTCTATTTAAATCTTTATTTCCCATTCCGGAACGAATCCGTAGGCTCACATAATCCTGTGCTGATGGCACTTCATAAACAAGTTGTATTTTCATCGGTTGTCCTCCAAAATAATTAAACCTATATTTTATTTATGCTTTAGCATATCACATACCCATTGCAGAATCTATGGTTTTTAACAGATTTTTACGGCGAACCTGGGCATAAACCCATGAAGCTTTATGAATAGATTAACTCAAATCTAGACAATTGAAAAGTACACTATCACAATGATACCAAGGGCAATCCGATACCAGCCAAAGACCTTAAAATCATGCTTTTTAATATATCCAAGTAGAAATTTTATAACTAAAATAGAAACCACAAAAGCTACTGCCATACCGATCCCTAAGATAAGCAATTCAGCACTTGTAAATGTAAGTCCGAATTTCAGTATTTTAAGGGCACTTAAGCCAAACATAACAGGGACCGCTAGAAAAAAAGTGAATTCTGCGGCAACTACTCTTGATATACCAATCAGCAAAGCACCAATTATGGTAGCTCCTGAACGAGAAGTGCCTGGAATGATAGAGAGTACTTGGAATAGTCCGATGATAAAAGCTGTTCTATAGGTGATATCATCTAATTTTGTGGTCGTTGGCAAGCGCTTTTTATTCCATTGTTCGATAAAAATAAATGCTACACCATAAAAAATCAAGGCCAGAGCAATTACCAAAGGAGTGTGTAAATTGGCTTCAATATAATCATCGAAAAGGATTGTAACAATAGCTCCAGGGATACATGCAACTACTACTTTGAACCAAAGAGAAAAGATGTCCTTTTTTATAATTGACTGGGATTTATTCCTAAACTGAAAGGGAAACATTTTTTTCCAAAATATAACCACTACTGCAAGAATTGCTCCAAGTTGAATTACAACAAAAAACATTTCTTTAAAGGCAGTGCTCATATTCAAGGCTACAAATTGGTCTACCAGAAGCATATGCCCTGTACTGCTGATGGGTAACCACTCAGTAATTCCCTCTATAATTCCAATAAATATAACTTTCAAAATTTCTGTTAACGCAAGTGACATTCTTTAAATCCTCCTTCTAAATCGTAAAATAGCCAACACCAATGATGGGCAGAGCAAATGGGCTTTGGCAATTGGGCGTTTCTACCAAGTATACCACATTTTTATCTTTGGTATTTTAAGATTTACATAATTATTTTGTATCATAACTTTTTTGTATGATTTTCTAAATAAACAAGTTATAAAAATATAATTGAAAACAAAAACAAGTTTATGTAATAAAAAGTTTATAACCACTGAAATTGATTTAACCTCTATACAAATTGAGTTAACCGCTATACTTTATATTCTTGACAAATATATCTTTAAGATATATTATAATGATATATTAATAGATAGGGTGTGTAAAAATGAAAGAAAACACAGGGAAATCCAAATATGTAATTTTGGGTATGCTGTCTCGGATGCCATTAACAGGATACAATATGAAAAAATGGATTGAGAATGAATACAGTCATTGTTGGCAGGAAAGCTATGGTCAAATTTATCCTACTTTGAAAAAATTGGTTGCCGAAGGGCTGGCTGTGCCTTCAGAAGAACAAGGAAATGGGCGAGGGCAGATTACATATGGCATAACGGATGCGGGCAGGAAAGAGCTTACCCTTTGGTTACGAAAAGAGCCAGAAATAGAAAAGCTTCGATATGAAATATTGCTGAAAGTATCCTTCGGTGAGAACGCTGAACCTAACGTGTTACTTGGACATTTAGATAATTTTGCAAAGAGAAATGAAACGATGATTCGTGATATGAAAGAGTATATGCATTATTTTGAGGGTTTGAAGGAGGAGGGGATGGACTGTACTTATAGCCAGTTAACTGCACTTTGTGGTGTTTACATCTATTCCGCAATGAAAGATTGGGCTGAGGAGGCCAAAAGTATTATTTCACAGCGGGAGGTAGATACTAAATGAGACAGCGGATTCGCAAAGGAATACTTATTTTTTCTTTACTGATGTTTCCCATAACATTTATGCTTTTGTCCCCTTTTGTGATAGTGGTATCTGCAGCAAATGGTGTATTAAACGGGAGTGCAATGTTTTTTGGGCTGCTATTATTGTTTTCTATGGTTGGCAGTCGCCTTTTTTGTGGCTGGCTTTGTCCGGGCGGTGCCTTGCAAGAGCAGACAGCAGTGGTCAATGATCGTCACTGGAATAGCAAAGGAAAAAATATCTCCAAATATATTACGTGGGCGGTTTGGTTTTCATTTATTGTTTTTTTATGGCTCCAGCATCCTACGCTGAAAGGTGATTACTTGTATTTTATTGAATTTAATTTTCAGTATTTTATTATTTATGCAATTGTAATGGCTATAATCTTTTCATTTACCCTTGTCACAGGCAGAAGAGGAATGTGCCACAGCCTTTGCTGGATGGCACCTTTCATGGTAATTGGTGAAAAGCTGGCGGACTTTTTGCATATCCCTAGATTTCGACTTATAGCGAAACCGGATGGATGTATCTCTTGTGGAAAATGTACCAAAAATTGTCCTATGGGTTTGGATGTAGAGACCATGGTTAAGACTGGTGTGATGGAATCTACAGAATGCATCAGTTGTTTGGAGTGTGTGGATGGATGCCCCAAGCATGCAATTGGCTTTGGATTATTTGGAAAACAGAGATAAGTAAATTAAAAACCGTGAGACAAATAAAAATATGAACTACATTTGAAAGGAGCATATAAATGAGCACTTTAGTTGTATTTTTTTCTTTTGAGGGGAACACAAAATTGGTTGGAGATGCTATTGCCAAAACAATAAATGCTGATATTGTGGAGTTAAAAACCAGCAAGCAGTATCCCAAAGAGGGATTTGGAAAGTTTTTTTGGGGTGGCAAGAGCGTTCTTTTTGGCGAGACACCAGAGCTTATTAATGAGAAAATTGATTTGAGCAAATATGACACGGTTATAATCGGAACACCGATTTGGGCAGGCTCTTTTGCCCCACCTATAAAAAGTTTTATTTCACAGTATCAAATGAAAGGGAAACGGATTGCTTTGTTTGCTTGCCACGGTGGTGGTGGCGCAAAAAAATGTTTTTCAAAATTGAAAGAAGCTTTTTCCGAAAATAAGTTTATTGGAGAAATTGCATTTGTGGAGCCTAAGAAAAATTCTGAAGAAAGTTCCAATGAAGCCGCTAAGTGGGCTTCTAATCTTCAAAAGATTTGAAATTCTATGAGAGATAGTTTAGATGATATGGATAGGGTTGTTATGTGAATTGATATCTGCAAGAAAAAGGGGCTTCCATTAGGGCAAGCCCTTTTTTTAAATTAATCTAAGTTGCTAATTTAATATTATTGAGGAAGTAAAGATACTTCCTTATTTTTCTGTGTATTTTAATAACTCGTCAGTGGTAATATGAAATATCTTGGCGAAAGCATCAATTTCAATGTCTGTTACAAATCTTTTACCGCTTTCAATTTTCTGAATGGCATTCTTATCCAGATCGATTCCTATGAGCCTGTTGCTGAATTTGCTGTAAATCTTGAATGATATCAGTTATTTTATTGAGCAACAAAATACAGAGGAAATATACTTAGCCCAAGAGGATAGTGATACTGTTACAAGTAACTCTGGAAAGAAATTCATGCCTATAATTATAAAGGGCAGAGTAGAAAGTAGAAACACGAGTATTTTTCATGGGAAGGGCATACTCTTGTTTTATTTACTGTACAATGACAATCTGAAAGGAGAAGAATCCCATAGTACATTGTTTTTATATACCTATGAAACTATTAATGTGGATAACTATCAAATTCAAAACAACGCATTTCATCTTCGTCTATGACTATAATTTTATTACCCATCTTCTTGATAAGCCCTTGGGTTTCCAGTTCATTCATGCATCTACTTAAATGTCGATAGCTAACTCCCAATATCTCTGAAAGCTCTTTATATGAAAAAGGAAATACAGCTGTTTTTGTAGACTTATTCATATATTCCAAAATATATCCGACTAAACGATTTTTCAAGGGATATAAAATGTTATTTGAACTAATATTGCTGATTGAATCAAATTTATTACATAAGTCGATGCATAAATATTTCAGAAAAACAATATTTTTCAGCCCATATGTTCTAATCTTATCTATAGGAAAAGCAATACATAAACAGTCTGAAAGAGCTTCTACATGACATCTGTACCTGGTTTCTGTAAAAAGCTCAATATCGCCTAAATTAGTGATTGAATCAAATATTCTCAAACACAGAATTTTTCCATCGGCAGAAACGGTAAATACCTTTACATTTCCTTCTAACAGTATGTAAAAATACTCTATTTTTTCGCCTAATTCACAAATGAGATCTCCTTTTTGAAATTCAAAACATTCTTGACTCTGTTCTAAATTTATATCAATAATTTCTCTTAAATTCAATTTTTCAATATAATTTTTCAATTTTAGATCGTCTTTATATTTTTTCATACAATCTCCATTTTTCGTTTTATCTGACAAATGTCCTATCTTATATTCTTATCTGTATGGTAATATCTATCCATTGCAGAAGGGAGTAACAACTATGTATAAATGTATGGCTTCATTTGATGGAATTTTAATTGGCTTAATGGTAGTACTAAATGGACTTTTAGCCTCTAAAACGGGAAATAACCAGTCCCTTATCATAATTCATGGGGCAGGACTGTTAGCATCCGTCGTTTTACTGATAGGTAGTGGCAGCCATCTAAAAAGGATTACGGGGTTGCCGTATTACCTCTTTACAGCGGGGGCGTTGGGTATTTTTACTGTACTGTTTAACAATAGTAGTTTTTTAAAACTTGGAGCTACACTTACCCTTTGTCTAAATCTGATTGGTCAACTTTTCACTTCTATGATAATAGATCATTTTGGTCTGTTGGGTCAACAGAAAAATAACATTAATTTTTTAAAACTAATTGGAGTTGCAATAATGGTTTTAGGAATTATTGCAATGATTTTTATTTAGGAGGCATATCATGCATATTATCTTTTCGCTATTTGCTGGAGGCTTAGTCATTCTATGTATTTCGATAAATGGAAGGTTAGCGAACCAAGTAGGCTTGATTCAAGCTGGCATAACAAATTATCTAGTGGGGCTTATCTGTTCAATTTTTTATTTTATTATAATTAATAATGGTTCATCCCCAATTTTATATTCAAGCATTCCATTTTATTATTTTTTAGGAGGGGTAGTGGGCTCAGTCATTATGCTTTTAAATAGTATAATCATAAATAATCTGTCAGCAGTATATGTAACTGTTTTGGTGTTTATTGGGCAGCTTTCCATAGGCGTTTTTATTGATTATTTACGGGAGGGTGATTTACCTGTGGGAAAAGTCATAGGTGGAATGTTGATCTTATCTGGATTGATTGTTTATGTAAAGGGTGGTGAAAAGGATAGTCTTAACGCATGATAAAATGGAAGTTTGTAAAAGAATTGTGGGCAATCAATATAGAAGGAACTTATGTAATAAGCTTAGATATAGTGAAAAAGAGCCTTGTAAATGCTGAACTACGGCATTTCAAGGCATTTTGTTTTAATCTCACATTCTCCTGAAATCGATAAGTTAATGAGAGTATTTCTCATGCATTTATTTTGTTATATTAATTACTTTTAGACTGTTTTGCCTTGCATATTTCACAGTCTGGGCTGTTTCTCCCGTGGAATATATCTGGGCACAAATACAATACAACGACCTATCTACCATGTATTGATTTCTCATTTTTATGCTATCATCGGTGTGAGTCTCCAAAATATAAACAATCTCTTCCCTTCATCAAGCAACCCATAATATAGCTTTTTTCTCCTCTGTATTCCAATGTTCATCCTGATTTCTGCACGGCAAGGCAAATACTAACTTAACATCATATCCCATTTCCTTTTTTGCAGTAATCACTGAAGCTGCTATCTGGTCAAATCCAAGGACACCGCCTGAAATAAAATTCGTTACGCCTTGATTGATAAGGTTATCTACCTCTTGGTTAAGGCGAATTATAATGTGATTAATTTTATCTTTCGGCAACCTAAGATGCCCTGTAAAACAGCAGGTTTTTGATTTTTCCATAATAAACATTCCTCCCTCATAATAACATGCACTAACTTTTAGTCCATTATAAGAATGATAACATATTTTTAATTTAAAATAAAGGTATATTAAGTGCATTTTTAGTTTGAGAGGATGAGTGATTTGAAGAAAAACAAACATATTAGTATTAGAATTGATGAAGACGTATTGCAAAAATTTCACTATGTATCTAGATATGAAGACCGCTCAGCCAGTGGGCAAATAATGTATCTCATTAACAACTGCATAAGAGAATTTGAAGAAAAGCATGGAGCAATTGATGTGCCTGATAAAGCAGAAAAATAAGGCTCGCTACCACGTTAAGCCTCATCCTATCAGCGTTTATTGTGCGTAGCTTCTATCTTTTCGATGTAAATAGTCCCAAAGATTTTACAATAGAAGAAAAAAGAGCTAAATGACATTATCAGTTAGCTCTTTTTGTATGAATTAAAATATTGGTGTTTCACAATGATGTTATG
>JAEZPX010000207.1 GCA_023413275.1 Bacillota bacterium
TTTTATGATACATCTTTACAGATAAACTTAAAGTAAAGAAGGTGATGGCGAATATGATGATAAACATAATGACCCCTGTGGCTATGGAACCCATTAATACGTGATATTTTGTATAAGATGAAATGGAGAAAACTAGGGCACAAACCAAGCCCGCCGCAAGGCTTATAACAGCATTATATTTGATGTTTGGCTTCAGTCGTCTGTCCCAAATTCCACTTTTCATACTGCTGATTGACATATAAAGGGACAGACAAAATAGAACAATCCATTCACCTGCAACAGAGCGAATAACACCTTCATCAAAGATAAGCATTTGCACTAGGATTGCCACCAGCAGACCCCAAAAGGCTATCCAACACCCTTTATGTTCAATTTCCAGAAGTTTTTTTTCTTGCATTTCATCTAAGTTATTATTTTGTAGTTTCATTGTGATCATCCTCTCCAAAAAGTTCATCTAAAGTTTTGCCAAGTACCCTACAGATTGCTCGGCATAGTTTTATGGTGGGGTTATATTCTCCCTGCTCAATGGCATTCATTGTTTGTCTTGAAATATCTACTTTTTCTGCAAGTTGTTTTTGTGTCATATCTAGCTGAGCACGCGCAACCTTAATTGAAATATTTCTTCCCATATCATCACCTCTTAGACATATATTAAAACAAAATTTACTTAATGTCAAGTATATACGACAATAATTAAACTAAATAATAATTTTTGATATTTTAGATATCTATTTAAATTAGAAAAACACTTTTATTTCTCAGAAAGTATGCTAAAATAAAAATATAAGAAAGGAAGGGATTATATGAGGCTGACCATTGTATTTTCTCCATGCAAAGCTATTTTAGACACTATTTGCATGGAGTAGATATTTAAAATAACTTTGCACTTTTATTGTTAAGAAAAAGTTTGTGATTTACCCTGGATGAATAGGGTTAATATCTTAATGAAAATAAAGGAGTAAAGTAATGAAAAATCAAAGATTAAACGATGTAAATGATGCAGTTTTCTTTGCATTTGAGGAAGTTGATATTACACCAGAAAAGCCTATGAAGACCATTGGCTTTGGTCGTGAGGACGAGGAATCCAGAGGGGTTTTGGGCAGGCTTTTTGGGCAGGTTTCCCTGTGGAAAAATGAGAAAGAGATATGTTGTTTGATTGCCATAGACCATATCGGTTTTTCTAAGGATCATTGTAACCATTTGCGTAGAGCCATTGGTAAAGCATTAGGTATAGAGAAAGAAAAGGTAATGCTTTGTTTTTCTCACACCCATTCGGCGCCCAATGATACCATAGAGAAGGAATATGCAGTGTTTGTTGACAATCAAATAAAAAAAGCAGTTGATTCAGCCTTAAAGAAGCTTTCGCCCATTCATGGGGCATGGGAAAATGCTTATGGGGATATTGGCTTAAACCGTAGGTGGGACAGCCATGCCTTGGATCGAAGGATTGGTATTTTTAAGGCAGTTGATGCAAAAAGTGGTGAATTAAGGTTGTTGCTTTTGCGATTAACTGCCCATGCAAATGTTTTGAAGGCAGATAATTATTTCATATCTCCCGATTATTTTGGCGCTGTTAGAGATGCTTTACAACAAAGATTTGGGTGTCCAGTGATGTTAACCCAAGGTGCATCAGGAAATGTGGCACCAAAATATTTTACTTCAATGTTAAATCCTCCAGATGCAGGGGATCAGCGATTTATTCGGTCTGAGCAGGCAATGAGTTTGATGGCTCAGGAAGTATTGGAGCAGGTTTCGCCAGTCATTGATAACATGGAACCAGTTCCTTTGAAACGGTTGGGGATGTATTCGATGGGGCTTGATTTATTCGCAGATATACTTCCCTATGAACGAGCCGTGGAAATTGTCAACGAGGCGAAACAGTTTGCGGGGATTGATGGCACTTTGTGGTTGGCTGAGGTTTTAAGATTGCAGAAAAGTGGTGTTATGACCCAAAAAGAGACCGTTAAAATTCAATACTTTTCTCTTGGAAATGGTTGTTTATGCGGAGTTGCAAATGAAATCATGTGTGAATTTGCCTTGAAGGCTCAAGCATTGACAGGAAATGAATATTTTTATTTTGGTGGATATACCAATGGTTGTACAGGTTACTTCCCTACAGAGGAGGAATACGACAAAGGTGGATATGAGGTTTATTGGTCTATGCTGATTTACTATATTTATTTTAACCGAGTATTTCCGTTTAACCGTGATGCATGCACTTTGTTGATTCAAGGTGCAGTGGACAATGCTCCACAATAGACTTAGTATATGAAAGAGGGCGCAGAATTTACCGAGACTGCGCCTTTTTCAATGTTATTTTACTAACTTCTAAGTTACCTTTTAAGTCATCACTTAGAAGCTCTTTAAGTCATGTTAGAGTTTTCTCTGTTTATTGCCAATTTCCTATGCTTTTATGATATAATTACAAATAAGTAAAAATCAAAAGAGGAGAATTTCTTTATGAAACTGCAAAAACTACTTAGCTACGTGCGCCGTGCTGTAGATGATTACAATATGATTGATGAGGGAGATAAGATTGCCATTGGCGTTTCCGGCGGCAAAGACAGCATCTGTCTGCTGTTAGCCTTAAAGCACCTACAACGGTTTTATCCCAAGCATTTTGAGATAGAGGCGATTACTGTTTCCCTGGGTCTTCCTGGTGCAGTGTATGATGATATTCAGGAATTGTGCGACAAAATTGGAGTGCATTATACCGTTGTAAAGACGGATATCGGTCAAATTGTTTTCCATGAAAGAAAAGAGCCCAATCCATGCTCTCTATGTGCTAAAATGCGAAAAGGTGCATTAAATGATGCAGCGGAGAAACTGGGCTGTAATAAGGTGGCATTAGGGCATAATAAGGATGATGTGGTGGAAACCTTTTTTATGTCTTTATTTTATGAAGGCAGAATAAACTGCTTTGCTCCTGTAAGCTATTTGGATAGAAAGAAGCTATATTCCATTCGTCCTTTGATGTATGTTCCGGAAGGGGAGGCAAAGAGCTTTGTTGTGAAGAATCAGATTAACATTGTGAAAAATCCTTGCCTTGCAGATGGAAATACAAAGCGACAGGAAACAAAGGAACTTTTGGTGGAGCTTTCAAAAAACTATGATAATCTTCAGGAAAAAGTATTTGGTGCCATCAAGCGTTCCAATTTAAAGGGATGGAATGGGGAGATATAATCCATGTCGACATATCATGAGAATTTAAAAAATATTGAAACCATACGATTACGGGAGATTCAAAAAGAGCTGCCACCTTTTCTGGCAGAGTTTTTTCGGGGAATTGCCCAAACCACGTCTACAAAAACAAGATTAGGATATGCCTATGATTTACGTATCTTCTTTCGCTATCTTTTTGAGGAGCATCGCACCTTGGGAGGGATAGAGCGAGGAAAGCTTACGGTGGAAAGCTTGAATGATATTACCTCGGATGATATTGATTGCTTTATGGAGTATCTATCTTATTATATCAGGACTGATTATGAGAATCCAGAAAACGGGGCGGAGCTGCACAACGATGAAAAGGGAAAGTCTCGGAAATTGGCGGCTATTCGTTCCATGTTCAAATATTATTATAAGAAGAAAAAGGTTGCTGCCAATCCTGCCACCATCGTAGAGACTCCTAAAATTCATGACAAACAAATTGTTCGTCTGGATGTGAATGAAATGGCAGATTTTTTGGATGCTGTGGAATCGGGGGGCAAACTATCCGATCATCAAAAGGTTTATCATGAGCGCACAAAAAAAAGAGATTTAGCCATAACAACACTACTTTTAGGAACAGGGATGCGCGTTTCTGAATGTGTCGGCATAAATATAAAAGATATAGATTTTAAGAACAATGCTATAAAAATTATTCGCAAAGGTGGAAATGAAGTTTTCCTCTATTTCGGAGATGAAGTTCAAACGGCACTGGAGGAATATCTGGAAGAGAGGCAGAATGCAATAACAAAGGAAGAAAATGAGGATGCATTGTTTCTTTCTTCCCAAGGGAAGCGGATTACTGTGCGAGCGGTACAAAATTTAGTAAAAAAATATGCTTTGGGTGTTACAATGAAAAAAATTTCTCCCCATAAATTGCGCAGTACCTTTGGTACCAATCTTTATCAGGAAACAGGGGATATCTATTTGGTGGCTGACACCTTAGGGCATGCTGATGTAAATACGACCAGAAAGCACTATGCAGAAATTGAAGATCAAAGGCGGCGGAAAGCTGCGTCATTTATAAAGCTAAGAAAGGATTGACCCTATGTCGGAACAAAAGTTGGATATTCAAAAAATTTCACATATTTTTAAAGAGCATAAGGCAGAACCTATATTTAAGCTTCAGCGTTATGCAATTCTAGCTTTAATTACTGAAAAAAACGGTGAACTATGTTTTGTTTTGAATAAACGTGCGCCCGGTGTACGCCAACCCGGAGATATCTGCTTTCCCGGAGGGCACCATGAAGTGGATGAAAGATTGGAACAAACAGCCTTAAGGGAGACTGAAGAGGAGCTGGGCATCCCACAAAGTGAGATTTCAATTTTGGGGAAAAGTGATTATATGCTTACCATGTATCGTGGTGTCATTCAGCCTTTTCTGGGCTACGTATGCTATGATGTGTTGCGCAACTCTCAACCAAATCCAGATGAAGTGGCTGAAATTTTTACTGTACCTATTTCCTTTTTCATGGAGACTCCCCCGGAAATTCATGATATGGTTTGGGAATCGGTGAAGCTGGATAGCTTTCCTTATCACCGTATTCAAGGGGGGAAGGAGTATCCTTTTAGTAAATGCTACATTCCTGAGCTTTTTTATGAATATAAGGGGCATACCATTTGGGGATTTACTGCTCAAGTGATTCAGAATATTGTTGTTCTTTTAAGTGAAAAATAAGTTTCGTAAAAACAAGTTTGAACAAAAAAATAAGCCCTATTGTTTGGCAAAATCAGCCTGACAATAGGAGCTTTTTTATTTTGTATCTTTTCCCTTGAATTTTTGCTTACGTACTTTATCTTCTGTAGCTTTAGATAATTCTCTTTCTGCTTTTGATTCCAACATTTCAGTGATGTCCTCTGGTAGTTCTAGGGTAATGCGTCCAAGCTTGCCACCTCTAAATTCATCTAACAGAATTTTTGCGGTACGCCCCAAATCAGGTTCGCCCCCCTTAAGTTTAAAGCTTCTTGCTTCTGCAATTTGCCTAAGTACCTCGTGAGGTTCAGCAGCGGTATCAAAGGAAATTTGATAGCGTTTTCTGATGGCATCTGCATTGCGCAAAAGGAGATGGTCAATAAAGGATATGGCTAAGGTTTCTGCATCCAAGATATCATCATTGATTGCACCGGTAAAGGCAAGCTTTAATCCTACTTCTTGATCTTCAAATTTTGGCCATAAAATACCGGGTGTATCTAATAGCTCAAAATCTTTTTTCAGCTTAATCCACTGCTTTCCCCGAGTTACACCGGGCTTATCTCCTGTTTTCGTCATTGCTTTTCCCACATACTTATTTATGAATGTAGATTTTCCAACATTGGGAATGCCTGCAATCATGCTGCGAATGGGCACATTAATACGACCTCTTGCCTTCAGTTTTTCTATTTTTTCTTGCATCAGGCTTCTTGCAGCATCGGTAACTTGATTCATTCCTGTTCCCTTTAGAGAGTTCATTTGAATTACACGAAAGCCTTGCTTTTCAAAATAATCAGTCCAAATTGCAGTGGCTCTGTCGTCAGCCAAGTCGCACTTGTTCAATAGAATAATACGATGCTTATTTTTTGCCAAAGTGTCCAAATCGGGATTTTTGCTGCTATAGGGGATGCGGGCATCCACCAGCTCAATCACGATATCTACCAGTGAAATGGTTTCTTCCATCATACGCCGTGTTTTGGTCATATGTCCAGGGTACCATTGAATATTCATAATTATTTGTTCCTTCCTTTAAGAAATCGGTCCGAATCCGTCAAAGGGATATAAACGGAAGATAACCTTTCCGTATAAATTCTTTTTTGCAATTGGCCCGATGGATTCTCGTCGGCTGTCCGAGCTGGCATTTCGGTTATCACCCATTACAAAATAGCTTCCCTCAGGCACGGTGAAGGGATAATCAATATCACCTTGGGTCATAATTGGTTCATTGATATAGGGTTCTTCTATCAGTTCATCATTGATATAAAGATAGTATTCTACATTTTCGCTATCTCCATTCCAAACAAGATTGATAACATCTCCGGGTAAACCAATCACACGCTTAATTATTTTTTCCTTTTGACCATCGGAGTTTAGCTGACAAATCACAATGTCTCCCTTTTTGGGGGAGGCTATAGAAGTAGCTAATTTATTCACAAAAACCAAATCTCCATGGTGAAAGTTCGGTTCCATAGAGGAACCCTTTACATAAACTGTACCCAGTACAAAGGTACGAAGTACAAAGACCAAAGCTAGTAAAAAAAGCAACTGTATCCAAAAGGGATACTCTTTTTTCTTTTTCCCTACTATTTGTTCTTGCTCTTCTATGGTGCCTTGTTCCTCTTGACCCATCTGTTGTCTCCTCCTGACATTGTGCATTTAGATGCAAAAATCAAACCTTGAAACTGTGTTTGATCAGTATCCATCTTTTCGTAAGCGACAAAAATATTTGTCGCCTACGAAAAAAACCTCGATGAAACAGTTCCACCGAGGTAAATTTTTTATCTGAGTACTTCTTTAACTTTTGCTGCTTTGCCAACTTTGTCTCTCAAGTAGAAAAGTTTAGCACGTCTAACGATACCGCGTCTTACAACCTCGATATGGTCAATTCTAGGGGAGTGCAAAGGCCATGTTCTTTCTACGCCAATGCCGGAAGCAATACGTCTTACTGTAAAAGTTTCTCTGATGCCGCCGCCCTGTCTTTTAATTACAACGCCTTCAAACATCTGAAGTCTTTCTCTGGTGCCTTCTACAACCTTCGCAAAAACACGAATTGTATCACCAACATTAAAAGGAGTTACTTCGCTTTTCAGCTGTTCTTTTTCCAGTTCTCTAATAATATCCATTTCATTTCCTCCTTCCTACAAAGATGTTCTTGATGCCATCCCTTTGATGCATCATTGGACCATCCGTAATCACAATTCAGAATTATAACATAATCCCAAAGGGTGTGCAAGCATTTTCAAGCTTTTTATCCCATATTTGAAAATTTTTCAAATATATTGTACCCAAATACGGCAGATAGCAATACAAGGAGGCAGTGTTGCCATGGAAAAGGCAGTTGTGAGCATAACCATTTTTGAAGAGGTTTCAACGCCAACGCCATAACGCCCCACAACCATAGGAACGATGGCGGCGGAAGGCAAAGCCAAGGAAAGAAAATATACAGCCTTCATCAACGGTTGAAGGGGAATGAAATAAATAAAAATAAAGGCCAAAATAGGCATAATAATCATTTTGGAAAGGCTAGCCTCCAAAGATTTTTTATCCTTCCATAATAATTTGAGCCCACTGTTTCCTGTTAATGCTCCTATGTAAATCAGAGAGAGGGGGGTAGAAATGACCCCCAAAGATTTGATGAATTCTTGAACAAAATCCGGGATATATGCCATCAGTCCGATAACCGAGGCGAAAAGACCCAGCAAAATGGAAGATATATTTGGGTTGATTGCACCTTTGAGCAAGGTGCGAAGCATTGTTCCCAAGCCTTCTCCCTTGATTCCTTTTATAATATATAACCCAATACTCCAAACATAAAGATTCAGCCCTAAAACGCTGGCAGACATATATACAACGGCTTCTTCTCCAAAAAACATTAAAGCGATGGGAAAGCCGATAAAGGCATTATTTACAGATGCGCCGGTAACCTCCAGCATATTTAGTAATTCCTCCTGAAATCCACGAAAACGGTAGTACTGCCGAAGAATTCGACCGAACAGGAGCATACTGATAAATTGCAACCCAACCATCAGTGCAAAATTTGTCAGCATATCTTTTTCTACCTTGGTATTAGCTAAGGTGGTGAACAACATTGCGGGAATGGTAAAGAAGAGTACGATGTTTCCTATGCCGATGGTCATCTCCCCATTTAAGAACTTTTTGCTGCTGCAAATATAACCAACAGCCATTAAACCAAATAACACAAAAAATTGACCAAACATAATTTTCTCCTTTGTACTTGATAGATGTGAACGTGAAACACATATGCTTTATGTATCTTGTCGAATTTTAAATGCTTTATTGAATATTTTACATTCATTTTCATGATAACAAAAATCCTACTAAATATCAAGGAATACAAATAAAGATGGCAATAGATGCATATCCATCAGAACGATTTTAGCTATATGAAATATTATTAGATATAATATAAATTTGTTAAAAAAAATACAAATTTTCGAAAAATCCTTCCAATTGACTTAAATTAATGGTATTTTATATGTATTAGAGTGGAGATGTTATCGTATGCTTGTATGAGAGGGCGCATGGTTTGCGTAATAATGATATAGAGGTGATTACCTTGTCTCAATTTACAAAAAAGGCAATTCGGGAGAATTTCTTAAATCTTCTTTTGAAAAAATCATTTGATAAAATTACGGTAAAAGATATTGTGGAGGCATGTGAAATTAACCGCAATACTTTTTACTATTACTATAAGGATATTTATGATTTAATGGGAGATATTTTTCGTACGGAAACAAATAAGGTATTAGAGGAGCAGGAGAGAGGCGGCAGTTGTTATGAAGAGTTTCAACGCATTGCTGCCTTTATTACTAGGTATAGAGGTTCCATTATTCATATTTATCATTCCAAGAGCCGAGAGGTTTTTATAGGGCATCTGGATACTGTTTCGGAAATTATTTTGCAAAATTATATTGATCAGTTAAGGGTTGATTCGGAAATCACCCCAGAGAATAAGAAGTTCGTATGTGATTACTATCGTTTTTCTGTGGTTGGTATGCTAATCAATTGGATTAAGAGTGGTATGGAAGAAGACTCTCAGATTTTTATTAAAAAAATGTCTGATATTTTTGAAAATACCGTGGAGACTGCATTGAAAAGCATTACATAATAAGAAAAAGGAAAATTATGTATAGACAAAGTTGGAGAAGTGCCTAAAAACTGTGCACTTCTCTTTTTTTATCCATACTAATCCCCATGGTACAACGGTAAACTGAAATGAGCGGATACTGGGGGTGTAGTCTTGAATACAATGAGCAAAATAAAAATTATATCTTGCATACCAGCTCTTTTATTCCTTTTATTTGGGGTCAGCTATTTCTTTTTTGGTCAAAGAATACCGTTGAATTTCGTATATACCTTTTTAGGTGCTGTTTTTATTGTATATGGAGTTATCAAATTTTTTTGTTTTTTTAGTAAGGATATGTATCAACTGGCGTTTCAGTTTGATTTTGCCATGGGAATTTTTTATGTTGTAATCGGTTTACTTTTTTATTGTTTTAAACGAGAAGTGCAGAATAATTTCCTGAGTATGATAGGCTTTACTGTTTTTATAGATGCTGTTCTAAAAATTCAGACCTCCCTGGAAGCAAAAAGGTTTGGGATGGATAAATGGTGGACGATTCTTATGCTGGCGGGATTAACCGCATTGGCGGCAGCACTCCTTTTTGTTGTTCCTCCTATGGAAAGGCTACAAAAATATGGGTTAATATACATCTTTAATTTTATGAATGCTATGGGTTTACTCTTTTTTTTAGAGGGATGCTTAAATCTTTGGGTTGTACTTTATACGGTGAAGGAATCACCATAAGGTGATGGGGGTTTTCCATCAAAAAATCTGTCAGTTTGGCAATAAAATTATAAAGGGGAGGAATTACCATGGGAACATTTTCACACACAGCGGGAAAGCTGGCGTTTAGTACAGCCATACATAGGGTACTGAATTGTCCAGAGGAGGAACGGGAAAAAATGATTCTTAAACTCCTTAACCTTGCTGAGAATTATATGTCTGGGGAGAAATTTGATGTAAATTTTGATGACTTTAGAGAACTGGTTTGTGATAAGAACGCAGCACTGTATGGATACATAAATAAACTGCTTGATGAGGTTCACCCGAATGTGCTGAAAACAACGGCAATGAATTTGGTTTTTGAATCGTTTTTTTACAGCACCAAGGTTACACGTAAAATGCGAGAAAAACACCAGTGCAATGTGCCTTGGGTGATTCTTATGGATCCAACCAGTGCTTGTAATTTGCACTGCACCGGATGCTGGGCCGCAGAGTATGGAAACAAGCTAAATCTTTCCTTTGAGGAAATGGATGGCGTGATAGAACAAGGAAAGGCTTTGGGAATTTATTTTTATATGCTGACGGGTGGTGAGCCACTGGTTAGAAAGGCTGATATTATCCGTCTGTGCAAAAAGCATCACGACTGTGTTTTCTTGGCGTATACAAATGGAACCTTGGTTGACGAGGCGCTTTGTAAGGATATGCAAAAGGTGGGTAATTTCTATCTTGCCCTTAGTTTAGAAGGCTTTGGAGAAGTAAATGACTTACGCAGGGGTGCTGGGGTTTATGAAAAAGTAATGCAGGCTATGGATTTACTCAAAAAGCATGGCTTGGTTTTTGGCACTTCCATCTGCTATACATCCAAGAACGTAGAGACTGTGGTAAGTGAAGAGTTTGTGGACTTATTGGTTCAAAAGGGAAATAGATATGCATTTTATTTCCACTACATGCCTGTAGGAAATGATGCTGCGGTAGAGCTACTGCCTAGCCCGGAACAACGGGAATTTATGTATCACCGTGTGCGGGAAATTAGAAATATGCGCCATGGAAAAGGAATTTTTACCATGGATTTTCAAAATGATGGAGAATATGTTGGTGGTTGTATTGCCGGTGGAAGGAATTATTTTCATATTAATGCCAATGGCGATGCGGAGCCTTGTGTCTTTATCCATTATTCCAACGCCAACATTCGTACCCATACTTTGCTGGAAATTTTAAAACAGCCTCTATTTATGGCTTACAGGGAGAATCAACCCTTTAATAAAAATCATTTGAAACCTTGCCCTATGCTTGAAAATCCAGAGTTCTTGGAAAGAATCATTCGGGAAACTGGGGCAAAATCTACGGATTTGCAATCCCCTGAATCTCCCGAGCATCTTTGTGCAAAATGTCATGAATATGCAAAAAACTGGGCACCTTGTGCAGAACAGCTTTGGGAAGAAAATACTCATGTTGCCCCAAGCTATGAAAACTATAAAACAGAAAATCCGGAACAATCAGAAAAGAATCAGTTTGTTTCTTAACCCCTAGAAGTGCAGATAAAAAATCTACTGCATAATCCCCCGATTATAAACGGTTGAAAAAATTTTTACTGCATTTCATAGGCTTTTGGAAGTACCGTCTCTTAAAAAGGCGGTACTTCCCATTTTTATGAAAAAAGAAAGGGCGCCGACAGCATCGACCCCCTTTTATTATTAATAATGAATTACTGTTTCCACTTTGTAGCCTTCCAAAACATCACGACCCTTTAAAAAGCCCAATTCAATGAGGAAGTTCAAAGAAACCACTTCGGCGCCAACACCTTCAACCATATCCACTATTGCTTTGGCTGTACCACCAGTTGCTAAAAGGTCATCCACAATGACTACCTTTTGTCCGGGTTTCACAGCATCCTTATGCATTTCAATGGTAGCTGTGCCATATTCCAGAGAATACTCTTTGCTAACAACCTCGGCAGGAAGTTTGCCTTTTTTTCGGATGGGAATAAATCCTTTTTTCAAATTATACGCAATTGGCATACCAAAAATAAAGCCTCTGGATTCTGGCCCTAAAACCAAGTCGAATTCCAATCCTTCCAGCTTTTTCTGCATCTGATCTACTGCATCTACCAATCCTTCTGCATCCTTTAGCAGAGTAGTGATATCCCGAAACATAACACCTTTTTCAGGGTAATCGGGAATAGATCTGATTTTATCCTTCAATTCCATTTGATGCTCCTCCTCATTTTGAAAGCCTAAAGTCTTTTATCATTAACTGCACGGAATTTCTGCCGTTATATGTATTGATTTCTATGCTATATGCAAAATCAAGTGTATGGCCTATTTTCCCACAACTCAATATTTTATCACAATTTTCGTCAGGATACAATTCTTTTAATAAACACAGCATTTGGGAATAACCATCAAAGGATAAGGCTTGCAGGCGCACGCCACTGGCCTTTTCTGATAATGTCATACGTAGAATATCTTTATTCTTCCCAATAAGATCCAGCCTTTCCACAAAGATATTTTTAGAGGCAAACAAAGGAGAAGGATTTTCCTTTCCAAAGGGTGCTAGGGCTCTTATTTGCTTTGCCAATTCCATATCAATTTCAGAAAAATGCAATTGCTTATCCAAACGCAAAGAGGGGGTCATTTGTTCCTCTGTTAATGCACAGGATTCATTTAGTTTAACTCTAAGCAGAGGGATATTTTCTTTGGGTAAGGATAAACCTGCAGCCATTGCGTGTCCACCAAAACGGGTGAACAGGTCTTTGCACTGATAGAGAGCTTGAAATAAATGATACCCCTCAATGCTCCTTCCTGAACCCTTTGCTCCATCTTCTGCGGCGGTGATTAAAACCACTGGACGATAATAGCATTCTTTAAGCCTACCTGCCACAATTCCCGCAATGCTTTCGTGGGTTTCTTCGTCATACAAAATAAGAACTTTTTCGTTGATTAGACTATCTTGAACAATACGTTCCATGGCACGCTCTGTTGCTTGGGCAGTTAGGGATTTTCGATCTTCATTTAAGGAGATTAAGGTTTTGGCTATTTCCTTTGCTTTACTGGTATCTTCTTCGCAAAATAATTCCACTGCCTTTCTACCGCTTTCCAGCCGTCCTGTGGCATTAATGCATGGCCCAATCATAAAACCAAGATGATATTCATTGATTGTTTTGCCTGAGATACCTGTTTCCTCAATCAAAGCCTGTAAACCAACATTCGTTGTTTTAGATAGTTCATAAAGACCACAGCGAACCAAAATTCTGTTTTCATCCAATAAATCAACAATATCACATACTGTTGCAATAGAAGCGAAGCAAAGGAATTCTGTTTCAAGTTTTTCATCCCTTATAGCAAAGGCTTGTAATAGATGCAGTGCAAATTTATAGGCAATTCCTCCGGCACAAAGCATAGAGAAGGGATAGTTGCAGTCTCTTTGCTTTGGATCAATGATTGCATCTGCAATGGGGAGGATATCTTTTTCTACGCCATTTTCAGTTGTAAAGCCCGGCTCATGATGATCCAAAATAACAATGGTCATCCCAAGTTCCTTGGCTCTTTTCACTTCCTCCAAGGCGGCAATGCCATTATCGCAAGTAAAAAGCACACTAACTTCTTCTCGTGCCAAGGTTTCTATGGCGTCTAGGTTTAATCCGTAACCTTCCTTTTGCCTGTGGGGAACATAATAAACGGCGGTACCGCCACATCTTAAAATGGCACGATAAAGAATTGTGGTGCTCATAACGCCATCTACATCATAGTCTCCGTAAACAGCGATTTTTTTATTCTCCTGAATGCTTTTTGCAATTATTTTTATTCCCAAGCCGAAATCCTTCATGAGAAAAGGGTCTCTAAGTTCTTCTATGGTTCCATATATAAAGTTTTTGGACTGTTGCCGATCTGCCAGACCTCGGTTTGCCAATACACAAGCCACAGCTTCCTTTACTCCCAATTCTTTTGCCATTATAGATGTATCTATTTTTGATCTTCTCAGTAGCCAACGTTTCATTTCGACATTCCTCCAATTTCATAAGTATATCATAAAAGAGAAGAAAAGGTGAATAGGGGCTGGAGAAAGACTTGCTCTATTCGATAAACATCTCGTAAAATAGTGATACCATCAATACATTTATTTTTTTATTGAAATCAAAAGAAAAATGAAATGAATACTATTTTTTTTAATTAAAAAAGACTATAATGTTAGCATACAAAGAAGGGGAGAACGCATATGAAACGATGGATAGCTGGTATATTGATAGCTGGAATGTGCCTTGGAACAGGCTGTGGAAATAAGACAGAACAAGAGACGCCACCAACCCAAGCCGTTAAAACTGCTGGGGAAATCAAGGCAGAAGCCATTCAGGATAAAATGGATACAATGACCTTAGAAGAAAAAGTTGGTCAGCTATTCATGGTTGATTTTAGAAACAATGAGGATGGAAGCGGAATGACGGTTCTGAGTGAGTCAGCCGAAGAAAAAATAAAACAATATCATGTGGGTGGCGTAATTTTGTTTGCGGAAAATCTTGATACCCTAGAGCAGACCGAGAAACTGACAAAGGATATGCAGGATGCCGCAGAAATGCCCTTATTTATTGGTATTGATGAAGAGGGAGGGCTTGTTTCTCGCCTGAATAAAAGCAATATTCCCCATGAAACCATTCCTTCCGCCGGAGAGATGACAAAGCCGGCACAAGCAGAGGCGGCAGGAAAATCAATTGGGGAGACATTAGCAAAAATAGGTGTGAATGTGGATTTTGCACCTGTTGCAGATGTGAACACAAACCCTGATAATCCTGTCATTGGGATGCGGGCTTATTCAAATGAGCCTAATCAGACAGGAGAAATGGTTTGCGCATTTCTCAAAGGCTTACAGGGTACAGGGGTCAGCGGCACAGTAAAACATTTTCCGGGCCATGGTGATACTGCCACAGATAGTCATAAAGGGGAGGTATTTGTTTCCCATGATTTGGAAAGACTGAAAGAAGTTGAGTTTGTTCCTTTTGAAAAGGCCATTGCAGCGGGTGTTGATTTTGTTATGGTAGGGCATATTAAAACACCGAATGCAACTTCAGATAATCTTCCTGCAACCCTTTCATCCCAAGCTGTGGGATTTTTAAGAAAGGACTTGGGTTATAATGGTGTTGCCATAACCGATGCCATGAATATGCAGGCAATTTCCGATTATTATGGTGTTGGGGAATCGGCAGTGATGGCGATTTCTGCAGGCATCGATATTGTGTTAATGCCGTCTGACTTAGATGAAGCATATGAGGCGTTGTTGAATGGGGTTCAGGACGGGCGTATTCAGGAAGCACAAGTAGAAGAAAGCTTAAAGAGGATTTTAAGCCTGAAGTATGACAAGGGCTTACTGTAATTTAGAGAATTTTCTTGAAAATATAGACCTGAGAAGTTATAATCAAGTTTACAGGTTTTTTCGACATTTATGTAAAAAAATGACATAGTCATAGAAAATAAGGAGGTGATGGACATGGCAACAGCAGACCAATTATTCCAAGAGCTACTGGAGCGGATTAAGCAGTATCATCCGTCTAAGGATTTCAGTATGCTGGAAAGGGCGTATGAGCTGGCAGCAGATGCCCACAAGGAACAAAAAAGAAAATCAGGCGAGCCATATGTCATCCATCCCTTAAAAGTGGCATATATCTTAGCGGAGCTTGAATTGGACATGGAATCCATCGTAGCGGGAATTCTCCACGATGTGATTGAAGATACCAATTACAGCCACGATGATATTGCAAAGTTATTTAGCGAAGAAGTTGCCTCCTTGGTTGACGGCGTTACCAAGCTGGGTAAGCTTTCTTATACAACCAAGGAAGAAATTCAAGCGGAAAATTACCGCAAAATGTTCCTTGCTATGGCCAAGGATATCCGTGTTATCTTGATTAAGCTGGCGGACAGACTTCATAATATGCGTACGCTGAATTATATGACACCGGAAAAGCAGCATGAAAAGGCCCAAGAAACCTTGGACATTTATGCACCTTTGGCTCATAGACTGGGTATTTCCAAAATCCGTACGGAAATGGAAGACCTTTGCTTTAAGTATTTGAACCCGGAAGCATATTTCGATTTGGCGGCAAAGATTGAGAAAAAAAGAGTAGAGCGGGAAGCCTTTGTGCAAAACATTGTGACTGAGGTTAAAGCTAAAATGGATGAAGCCGGAATCTCCGGTAAGATTGAAGGCAGAAGCAAGCATTTTTTCAGTATCTACAAAAAGATGGTGAATCAAAATAAGACACTGGATCAAATTTACGATTTGTTTGCCGTTCGTGCCATAGTGGATAGCATTAAGGATTGCTATGCAGTTTTGGGTATTGTGCACACCATGTATACCCCCATGCTGGGGCGGTTTAAAGATTACATTGCCATGCCTAAGCCCAATATGTATCAGTCCTTGCATAATACCTTGATTGGCCCCAATGGACAGCCCTTTGAGATTCAGATTCGTACTTGGGACATGCATCGTACCAGTGAATATGGTATTGCTGCCCATTGGAAATACAAAGAGGGTAAAACCGGAGATACCAGCGAAAAGACAGAGGAAGAAAAGCTTGTTTGGTTACGTCAAATTTTGGAGTGGCAAAGGGATATGTCCGATAACAAGGAATATCTGGATACAATAAAGCTGGACTTAAATGTATTTACCACCCAGGTGTATGCGTTTACACCTCAAGGCCGTGTGGTGCAGCTACCAAAAGATTCTACGCCCATTGACTTTGCTTATATGATTCATTCTGCCGTTGGGAACAAAATGGTAGGGGCACGGGTGAATAACCGTATGGTTACTATCGATTATAATATTCAAAATGGCGATATTGTTGAGATTATGACCTCCCAAAATTCTAGGGGGCCTAGCCGAGATTGGCTTACCTTGGTAAGAAGCTCTCAAGCCAGATCAAAAATAAAGCAATGGTTTAAGAAGGAAGAAAAGGAAGATAACATTCTTCGTGGAAAAGAAATGCTTCTCAGCGATATGAAGAAAAAGGGCTATGCGTCCAATGACCTTCTGCGTCCCGAGTGGATGGACCTGATTATGGATAAATACGACTTCAAAAACTGGGATTCCATTATGGCTGCTATCGGTTATGGTGGAATTAAGGAAGGACAGGTAGTAAACCGCCTGATTGATGAGTATTTAAAAGAGAAACGGAAAAAACAAACGGCAGAGGAAATCTTGCAGGATTTTGAAAAAACCGTTGACCAAAAGCCCATACCCAAGAAGAAAAAAAGCAAAAGCGGTATTGTGGTTGAGGGAATTGGCGATGTTGCAGTGCGTTTTTCAAAATGTTGCAGCCCAGTGCCTGGGGATGAGATTATTGGTTTTGTCACAAGAGGCCGTGGTGTTACCATTCATCGGACAGACTGTGTCAATATTATGAATCTAAGTGATGACGAAAGAGGCCGTTTAATCAATGCAGAGTGGGATGCCCAGTATACCCATGGGGATGTTTTGAGCGCAGCTTATTGGGCAGAAATTCGAGTGATCGCCAACGACAGAACGGGACTTTTGTTTGAAATCAGCAGGCTGTTGGCGGATGAGGATGTTGCGGTTAAGGGCTTTAATATCCGTACTACCAAAGATATGCTGGCGATCTTCAACATTACGCTGGAGATTAGAACAAAGGATCAGTTGGTACGAATTACAAAAAGGATTAAAGGCGTAAAAGATGTTATAGATATAGAACGTGTGACAGGATAAAAATAGGAGGAGCTTATGCGTGGTGTATTGCAAAGAGTGACAAGTGCCAGCGTTACGGTAGATGGCCAGGTGATCGGCGAAATTGGAAAAGGCATTATGGTACTTTTCGGTATGCTGGGATCTGATGATGAAAAGACCATGGAATATATGCTGGATAAAGTGGTAAACCTTCGTATTTTTGAAGATGAGAACGGGAAAATGAACCTTTCCCTTTTGGATATTGGTGGGGAGCTATTAATTGTTCCTAATTTTACCCTTTATGGTGATTCAAGAAAGGGTAGAAGACCTGGTTATTCCAGCGGAGCAGCGCCGGATGTAGCGGCAGGTCTGTTTCAGAGATTATGTGAAAAGGCAAAGGAAATGCCTATCAAAAAGGTTGCAACAGGTCAGTTTCAGGCGGATATGAAGGTTGCCTTGGTAAATGATGGCCCTGTTACACTGCTTTTGGATAGCGAAAAATTATTTTAAAGCAAAGGGAAATGCGAATGATACACTATATTCTTCAGGGACATGAACTGCAAAATGATGTACAGACAATGATTCAGGTTTTTTATCCAAACCTTCATTATATCCGAACGGAGGAAGCTGCCGCTTCAGGCTTTACTATCATCAGCTGTATGGAAAATGGCATTGCTTCGGCAATGCTTTATCGTGATGGAGAAAAGGTGAATCAATGGTCTTTTCCATATGGGGAAGATACATCAGAAAAGGAACAGAAGCGACTGGTAAAGCTTACAATTTATGAGCTACTAAAGACGGAAACAGGTTTGCGACCCCAATGGGGCTTACTTACAGGGGTGCGTCCTGCAAAAATCATCAGCGGACTTTTGTCAGAAGGGAAAAGCGATGAATCTGCCGTAGAACACCTGACAAAGGACTATCTGGTAATGGAGGACAAGGCAAGACTTGCCCTTACTGTTGCAAAGGCAGAGCAAAAGCTTCTGGGTAAAAACAAGCCCAACGATATTAGCTTGTATATTGGCATTCCTTTTTGTCCAACCAGATGCTTATACTGCTCCTTTACGGCATATCCCTTGGCGCAGTATAAAGATAGAGTAGATGAATATTTGGATGCTATGTTTCGAGAATTGGAGTTCTTGGCTGAGTATGCTAAGGATTTTTCACTGAAGAATATTTACATCGGCGGGGGTACACCCACTTCCTTATCAGAACTGCAATTGGAACGGCTTTTGAGAAAGGTGGCAGAGCTATTTCATACAGAGGATATGGAATATACTGTGGAGGCTGGACGTCCTGATACCATTACCAAGGAAAAACTGCGGTTGATGAAGGAATATGGTGTAAACCGTATCTCCATTAATCCTCAAACTATGAATGAGGAAACCTTAAAGCGAATTGGAAGAAAGCATTCTGTGGAAGATATTCGCCGTGTTTTTCATGAAGCCAGAGAATTGGGACATGAAAACATCAATATGGATTTAATTTTAGGCTTACCCGGGGAAGAACCCCGAGATGTGGAACAAACCATGAAGGAAATTTACGCCTTGGCTCCTGATAATATTACGGTGCATACCTTGGCGGTAAAGCGTGCCTCCCGTTTGAAGGAGGAATTTGACTTGCATACCTTATCAACGGCAGAGTCTCTGGAAAGGATGCTTGCAATAGCAGGGGAGTATGCAGAAAAAATGGGCATGGAGCCTTATTATATGTATCGTCAGAAAAACATGGTTGGGAATTTTGAAAACGTTGGTTACTGTCATCCCGGTAAAGAGGGTGTATACAACGTGCAAATTATGGAGGAAAAGCAAACTGTTTTGGCGGCGGGTGCAGGAGCAAGCACAAAAACGGTTGATCCAAATACGGATAAAATTGAGCGTGTTTTTAACGTCAAGAGTGTTGAGGATTATATCACAAGGATTGATGAAATGATTGCCCGAAAGGAACAGGGATTACCTAAAGGAGGATGGAAATGATTCAGTTGGTGAAAGGCACTAAGGATATTTTTGCCGCAGAGGTAACTGCTTGGCAGGAAATCGAAAATAAAATGAGACGGCTTTGCCATACCTTTGGAATTGGCGAAATCAGAACACCCATTATTGAATTTACAGAGCTTTTTGTGCGTGGTGTAGGTGAAACTACAGATATTGTGCAAAAGGAGATGTATACCTTTACAGATGATGGAGATCGCTCCTTAACGTTGCGTCCTGAGGGTACTGCAGGTGTTGCCCGTGCGTATATCGAGCATGGAATGCACAATCAGGCACAGCCGACAAAGCTGTATTATATTTCCCCCACCTTCCGCTGTGAAAATACCCAGGCAGGGCGTCAGCGTCAGTTTCATCAATTTGGTGTAGAAATGCTGGGCTCCTACAGTCCTGCTCAGGATGCAGAATCCATTTCGGTGGCTGCAGCTTTATTGGAGGAAATGGGTATTGAAGGTGTTGAGCTGCGGATGAACAGCTTGGGTTGCCCTGATTGCCGTAGCCGCTACAACAAAACGTTGCGTGATTTTATTGGGCAAAACTTGGATAAGCTTTGTCCTACTTGCAAGGAACGTTTTGAAAAGAATCCTTTGCGGGTTTTGGATTGTAAAGAAGAAAGATGCAAAGAAATCATAGCGAATGCACCCTCTGTTCTAGAATGTCTGGATGAGGAGTGCACTGAACATTTCCAAAAAGTACAAGATATTTTGACAGAGATGGGGATAGCTTTTACCATTGACCCCAAAATTGTCCGTGGTTTAGACTACTACACCAGAACTGTGTTTGAATTTGTTTCTGATGGGCTTACCGTTTGCGGCGGTGGTCGTTATGATAAACTGATAGAAGAATGTGGCGGAAAACCTACGGGTGCTGTTGGATTTGGCTTGGGAATTGAACGCTTGGTTATGATTTTGGAAAAGCAGAAGGGTGAACTTACGGAAGTACCCAAAAGAGATGTATTTATTGGTTCCATGGGAGACAATGGGTTTGTAAAGGCACAGGGAATTGCCTTGGCTTTGAGAAAAGTCGGTATTTCTGCAGATTGTGATACCGTTGAGAGAAGCGTAAAGGCGCAGATGAAATATGCCAATAAAATTGGCGCTAGATATTCCTTGGTCATTGGTGACAGTGAATTGGAAAATGGTACAGTGGAATTGAAAGAAATGGAAACCGGTGAAAAGACATCGGTCACTCTGACGGAATTGTCTCATGTTTTAGTGGAGAAGTGCAAATAATGTGAGACAGGTCATAATAATGATTCTGTTTTATGCATAAAAATAGAATAACAATCACAAATATATAGATAATAAAGCGTCTCTTAATTTCTTTGAGGCGCTTTTCTATGCAATAATTGTATGAGTGGTTATATTTGTTTGAAATGCCTTGTATTTCTCATAGGAAAGTGATAGCATAATATGATAAATGGCAGGACATGTATCTGATTAGAAACATAGAATTTTAGAATTGTTGGATTCAAGGAGGAAGTAAATTGAAGATTGTAATTGTAGGGGATGGCAAGGTGGGTAGTACCATTGCCAATCAGCTTTCTCTAGAAGGACATGATGTTATAGTAATAGATAATAATGCAGCAGTATTGACCAATTCCGGTAACACTATGGATATTTTCTGTATTGAAGGAAATGGTGCTACAGCATCGGTTTTAAAAGAGGCTGGCATTCAGCAAACAGATGTTTTGATTGCTGCGACCTCTGCAGATGAGGTGAACATGCTTTGCTGTTTATTGGGCAAAAAGCTAGGGGCAAAAAATACCATTGCTCGTGTTCGTAATCCTGAGTATTTTCAGCAGATGAATCTAATTAAAGAAGAATTGGGTTTAAGCATGGCGGTAAACCCTGAATTAGCGGCGGCGACAGAAATTTCCAGACTGCTCAGATTCCCATCAGCAATCAAAATAGAACCTTTTGCTCGTGGCAAGGTTGAATTGGTAGAATTAAAAATACCTGAGCATAGCCCTCTAGATGGTATGCCTCTTTGGGCAATTTATAAAGAATTTCAGGTTAAGATACTGATTTGTGCTGTGCAGCGTGAAGAGCAGGTGCTAATTCCTGGAGGAGAGTTTGTATTAAAGGCAGGAGATAAGATTAATATTACCGCTTCCCATTTAGAAATAGCTAACTTTTTCCGTGCCATTGGCGTTTTCCGTACTGGTGTGAAATCTGTTATGATCGTTGGTGGGGGAAGAATTGCGTATTATCTGGCTAAGGAGTTAAGCTCAATCCATGTAAAGGTAAAGATCATTGAAAAAGATTTGAAACGCTGTGAGTATCTTTGCGAGGTTTTGCCGGAATCTGTTATCATTCACGGTGATGGAACGGAAAAAGAACTTTTGCATGAAGAAGGCTTAGAAAAAACCGATGCATTTGTAACTTTAACCGGAATGGATGAGGAGAATATTATTGTTGCTTTATATGCCAAGGAAAAGAAGGTTTCAAAGGTCATAGCAAAAGTAAATAAAATATCATTTTATGAAATTATGGACAGCTTAAATATAGACAGTTTTATTTCGCCTAAAACAATTGCTGCACAAAATATCGTTCGATATGTGCGTGCAATGAAGAATTCTATGAGGGATAATAACGTTGTAACCCTGCATACTATGATAAACGATCAGGTTGAAGCGGTTGAGTTTAAGGTTAGAGAGGATTCTGCCATTGTTGGAATTCCACTGAAAAATTTTAAAAGAAGAGACGGACTTATTGTAGCTGCAATTATTCGTGGTTCACAAATAATCATCCCCAACGGAAATGACATGATTGAGAAAGGTGATAATGTAGTTGTGGTTACAACGAAAAAACACCTCTCTGATTTAAATGAGATTAAAAAATAAAACGGAGAATTAAAATGAATTATCATATGATGGCCTATATTTTAGGCAATATCTTGAGGGTTGAGGGATTATTTTTATGTGCCCCTGCATTGATTGCCATATTTTATGGTGAAAGAAAAGCACTGATAGCCTTTTTTCTTACCATTGGCATTGCTTTGCTCGTTGGTACAATTTTTGTAAAAGCAGAGCCCAAAGACAAGAAGATTTATGGGCGGGAAGGCTTTGTCATTGTTGCCCTTGCATGGATTATAATGTCTATTTTTGGTGCTATGCCTTTTTATTTTAGTGGTGCCATTGATGGTATTGTCAATTGCTTTTTCGAAACAGTATCAGGATTTACCACAACAGGAGCATCCATTTTAACAGACATTGAGAGCTTGCCCATGAGTATTTTATTCTGGCGAAGCTTTACCCACTGGATTGGGGGTATGGGAATTCTGGTTTTTATGCTGGCCGTTATGCCGGCGGTAGACGAGCGTTCCATGCACTTAATGCGTGCGGAAGCACCGGGGCCGGTAGTGAGTAAGCTGGTGCCTAAGGTGAAGGCTACAGCGAAGCTGCTGTATGGCATATATATTGTGTTGACTCTTTTACAGATTATATTATTATTTGCAGGGGGAATGCCTCTGTTTGACAGTATTGTAAATTCATTTTCAACGGCGGGAACTGGTGGTTTTTCTATTAAAAATGCCAGCATTGCGGCATATAACAGGCCTTATTTTGAGTATATCATCACGTTATTTATGTTATTGTTTAGTGTGAATTTTAATTTATATCACTTTCTTTTGATTAAAGATACAAGAAATGTCTTTAAAAACGAGGAGCTAAAATATTATCTTTTTATTATTTTAGGTTCCATAGGAATTATCACAGTAAATATTCTGAGTTTATATCCAACCGTAGAAAGTGCTTTTCGACATGCGGCTTTTCAGGTTCTATCTATTATTAGTACTTCCGGCTTTGCAACGGCAAATTATGATTTATGGCCGGAGCTTTCCAAGTCTCTACTTATGATTTTAATTATTGTTGGTGCCTGTGGGGGTTCTACCGGCGGTGGAATTAAGGTTTCTCGTTTAATTATTCTACTTAAGATGGCAGGTCGGGAAATACGCCATATTGTGCATCCTAGATCAATCAATATCATCAAATTGGATGATCATAAGGTGGATGAGGAAATTGTACGGGGAGTAACAGGATTTATTATTGTGTATTTGTTTATAACGCTTGGTTCATTTTTATTGATTTCTTTAAATAATTATGACTTTACAACTTCTATAACTTCGGTGCTAACTTGTGTGGGCAACGTAGGCCCGGGTTTAGCTATGGTAGGTCCCATAGAAAATTACAGTTTTTTTTCGGATTTTTCTAAGCTTGTGCTGTGCCTGGACATGTTGCTTGGTAGGTTGGAAATTTTCCCCATTATTATGCTATTTGCGCCATCTCTTTGGCGAAGGAGTTATATGTAATGTTTGTTGTAAAAGAAAAGCAGCCGTTCGGCTGCTTTTCTTTTTAAGGGGTGTGTGTGTTATCTATATAAACCGATTTAGGGTAGCTAACCTTTTACAATGTAGATTATTTACTCAAACCCAACTTGTATATCATTTGGAAGGGGCCCGCGGCTACTCGGGGAAGCAACCGTGGGCAGAAGTAAAAGGGGGCGTCCTTTTCACTTCTCCTAAAGTTTACAATAAAAATGTGTATAATTTATGAATGGAACCTTAAGCTACGCTTAAGGAACTTTAAAAATATCTATAGAAAAAATAATATTATATTGAATTATAGAAGTTTTATTTTCTAATTTAAGATTTTTTCAAGATGGAAAAAGAGTATGGCCTTTAAGAATAAAGGAATTCTGATAGGAAATGGCTTGTATTCTTTAAATTGTGTGTTTATATGGTTGTTTTTCACAGATTATGATATACTGATGAGCAAATGAGAATTTTAAAAGAAAGGAAAGATGAAATGAAAGATTCTGAAGAAAATCAAAAAACTACATTAAAAACAGAGTTCTTTTTTCAGATTGGTTTCCTTGTATTCGTACTGCTAGGGGCTTTTATAAAACAGATATCATGGGTTTTTTGGATAATGGCGTGCATTTGCGCTTTGTGTTGGGTGGTTTTTGTTCAAAAGGAAAAAGCCAAGGAGGAGAAAGAAAAAAAGGAAGAGCAAGAAGCACCTTGAATTCCTCGAATTTCTTTGACTTAGCAGTCTTTTATATGATATAATCGGTAGGATTTTAACGGAAAAATAAGAGGAATTTTTGTGATATAAAGTTGTTAGAGTAAAAATTCAAGTAAAATCAGGGATTATATGGTCTTAGATGGTGCGTTCAGAAGCAGTAAGCAAGATACCTTGCAGAACAGGACTGTATTAAAGGGTTTTCAACTAACAACAATTATTATTTTTTCTACATGTAAATTTACAATTTAGGAGGGAAATTCATGTCCGACAGACAAAAGAATATCCGAAATTTTTGTATCGTGGCACATATTGACCATGGCAAATCCACTTTGGCGGACAGACTGATTCAGAAAACAGGCCTGCTTACTGACAGAGAAATGCAGGAACAGGTTTTGGATAATATGGATTTGGAGAGAGAAAGAGGCATTACCATTAAATCTCAGGCAGTGCGTCTTGTCTATCGTGCAAATGATGGTGAAGAGTATGAATTTAATTTAATTGATACGCCGGGACACGTAGACTTTAACTATGAGGTTTCCAGAAGTTTGGCAGCTTGTGAGGGTGCCATTTTAATCGTTGATGCGGCACAGGGCATTGAAGCCCAAACATTGGCAAATGTATATCTGGCATTGGATAACAATTTGGAGATATTGCCTGTTATCAATAAGATCGATCTGCCCAGTGCAAACCCTGCTTGGGCAAAGCAGGAAATTGAGGACATCATTGGCATACCTGCTCTGGATGCCCCTGAAATTTCTGCAAAAAACGGAATAAACATCGAGACTGTTTTGGAACGTGTAATTACTGACATTCCTGCGCCGAATGGAGACCCAGAAGCACCCTTAAAGGCATTGATTTTTGACTCGGTTTACGATCAATACAGAGGTGTTATCGTTTTAATGCGTGTGTTTGATGGGACTGTGCGTAAGGGAAGCAAGGTTCGCATGATGGCCACAGGCAAGGAGTTTGACGTTATTGAGGTTGGTATTTTTGGTCCAGGACGATATATACCTACAGAAGAGTTGAAAGCCGGTATGGTAGGTTATTTTACTGCCAGCATTAAAAATGTTGCAGATACCCGCGTAGGCGATACAGTTACGGAATCACAGCGACCTACGGCTGAAGCGTTGCATGGGTATAAAAAGGTAAACCCTATGGTATATTGCGGTTTATTCCCTGTGGATGGCGCGAAATACCCTGATTTGAGGGATGCATTGGAGAAATTGCAATTAAACGATGCAGCGTTATTTTTTGAGCCTGAAACCTCTATTGCCTTAGGTTTTGGTTATCGTTGTGGTTTCTTAGGATTACTGCATTTGGAAATTGTTCAGGAAAGATTAGAAAGAGAATATAATCTGGACTTGGTGACAACAGCGCCCAGTGTTATTTATAAAGTGTATCTGACAGATGGGACGAGCTTTGACCTCTCAAATCCCAGCAATATGCCAGATCCGGCACGCATTGACAAAATGGAGGAACCCATTGTTAAAGCAGAAATCATGCTGCCTAAGGATTATATCGGGGCAATTATGGAGCTTTGTCAACAAAGACGTGGCGAGTATATCAGTATGGAATACTTGGATGAAACAAGAGCTACACTGACCTATGAAATGCCTTTGAATGAGATTATTTATGATTTCTTTGATGTTTTGAAATCTAGAAGCCGAGGTTATGCTTCTTTTGATTATTCTTTAATAGGATATCGAGAAAGTGAATTGGTAAAGCTGGATATTATGGTAAACAGAGAAGCGGTGGATGCACTTTCTTTCATTGTGCATAAAGACTCTGCGGTGGATCGTGGCAGAAGAATGTGTGAAAAGCTGAAAAAGGAAATTCCCAGACATCAGTTTGAAATTCCCATTCAGGCGGCAATTGGCAGTAAGATTATTGCCAGAGAAACCATTAGTGCCTTGCGTAAGGACGTTTTGGCGAAATGCTATGGTGGTGATATCAGCCGTAAGAAAAAGCTGCTTGAGAAGCAGAAAGAGGGCAAGAAGCGTATGCGTCAGATTGGCAGCGTAGAGGTGCCTCAGCAGGCGTTTATGAGTGTATTAAAGCTGGAAGAAGAATAACATTGCTAACACATTGAGGTGTCATTGCAAATTGCAATGACACCTGTTTTTTTCTGAATATTTTTGTTGGAAAGAATTTTGTAAGATATGATAGTGGGAAGATAAAGGGAAGCATGAGAATTTCCCCTATGTCTTTAAATAATAAGGTATGGGAAAACTTGTTCAAAGGGTTTGAAGCATCAAATAGGTTAAGAATAAAATTTGAGGGTGGAAACAGGTGAAAGTGGAATGGTATTAGTCGCATTTTCTGTATGCAAGAAGGGAGTTGAGCCAATGAATAGAAACATAGTACTTTATATTGCAACAAGCTTAGATGGTTATATTGCAAGGGAAAATGGAGGGATTGATTGGCTGATTGGGGAGAGCAATGATTTAGATGTAGAGAATGGGTACAATGATTTTTATAGTCAAATTGATACAGTAGTAATGGGTAGAACCACATATGAACAGATTATCCATGAACTATCTCCTGAAAGTTGGGTATATGAAGGTAAGGCGTGTTATGTCGCTACAACGAGGAGAAGTGAACCTGATCATAGAGTGGAGTTTATAAAAGAGGATATTACTGGATTTGTAAAAAACCTAAAACAGGAACAAGGCAAAGATATTTGGCTTGTTGGTGGAGGGAAGTTAATTGATCAATTTATGAAGCAAGACTTGATAGATAAATACATTATAACAATAATACCATCAATTTTGGGGAACGGGATTCCACTTTTTCTTGGAAAAAATCCAGAAATTAAGCTTAAACTTAATGAAACAAAAACGTTTGATGGAATGGTTGAACTTACTTATGTGAGAAGATAAATTTATTTATCAATACACACTCGAATCCTTTTTTTAGAAATCTATTATGCTATCGCTGTTTTGAAAGTTTATTGATTAGTCTTTCAGAGATGATGAAACTATATAAGTTCAATTATTAAGGTGGCGACAGTACTGTTTTTGGGCAAATTTATAGACCTGAATCAAATA
>JAEZPX010000246.1 GCA_023413275.1 Bacillota bacterium
TTAGACAAAGAAACCTGAGCCAATCTATTTTCAAGAGGATAGTTCCAAGTTTCCTGTCCAACGGCAGAAATTCCATATATTCCACAGTCTGATACAGCTGCAAGTCCGCCTCCTTGCATAAAGCCGATTATTGGAATCACTTCATCATTTTTCTCCACTACCGCAAACATGCTGTCCGTAAGATTTTCACTATCATCAGGATTTACATAAAAAAACAATACCCGCCCTATTGGCTGAATATCGGAAGTATCCAGATAGCTAATGGCAAAAGACTTATTATCATCTGAAACATCAGAGCATAAAGGGAATATCCCGGCACTTTCTTCTATTCGTCCCTTCAGCAAAGTACCTCCCCCATTATATATCTGAACAGAATATGCCGTGTCCCCTTTCGAAATGACAGATAAATACCCATTTTTGTTTAATGCAAATTGTATTAGGGTGCCTTCTGTCTGAACCGTATAAATCAATCCATTTTCCCCATAAACCCGAACTGTCTTTCCATTCATATCCCCCACTGCCGCATAACTTCCTTCTGAAATCAGTTGTGGTATCGTCATGTTAAAGGTATCGTTCCACTTGCGATCTCCGATTCCATTAAAATACTTTACACCATCTTTTGTACTCAGCAAAAAACGTCTGCCAAATACAGCGAAGGATGAACGACTGCTCTCGTCAAGTTGAATCTTTCCTTTTGCCTCCACCGTCTCTGTGGACCCGCTCTCCTTCGCCTGAAATACATTAGAAAAATAGGATTGAAGCCGACCCGCTCCATAAAATGTATCTAAATAAATTAGCCCTGCCACTGCACCAACTAAAGTAAGTATCACTAACAGCGTTATAATACCCTTGTCTTTCGGTTTCTGCTGGTTCTTTCCCATAAACTGCTCCTTTCCTGCAAAGCATGTTTTCTACCATAAATTTCATCATACTATAATTCTTGCTTTTTTGCAATTTTCACCGAAGAAAACAATAGACACCTATCGCATTTTATTCCAAAATTCATGGATTCATATTTTTAGCAAAATAAAAGAACATAAAAAAGCCTCCCAAGCAGAAAACTTCCAGCATCCTTCCCTAGAATTTTCCCACTTGCAGAGGCCTTGCACCTATATTATTCTGTTGGTAAAGCTTCTTCCTTCAACATTTCATAAAGCTCAATATATTTTTTAGCGGAAATAGACCAAGAGTAATTGCTGTTCATGGCATTTTTCACAACATGCATCCAATCCTCTTTTCCCTGATGATATACCTGTAATGCTTGGTCCAGCGCCCAGATGATACCGCCTCCATCGTAGGATTCAAACAAGAAGCCATTTCCCTCTTTGGTTTTTGCATCATATGGTGTTATGGTATCCGCCAGACCTCCTGTTTTTCTTGCAATAGGTACCGTGCCATAACGTAGGCTGAACATCTGTCCTAATCCACAAGGCTCAAATCTAGAAGGCATTAAGAATAAATCCGACCCTGCATAAATCTGCTGCGCTAACGTTTCATCAAAGAAAATATTCAGACTAGCTCTGCCGGGATAGCGATGAGCCATTTCTCTGAAAAAATATTCAAATCTGGTTTCTCCTGTTCCAAGCAACACAAATTGTACATCTCTTTGCATCATCTCATGGAATACATAGGATAAAATATCTAGACCCTTTTGATCCGCCAAACGGGTAATCATAGAAACAATCGGTACATCCCGCCGTTCCAGTCCCAAGCGTTCCTGTAAAACCTGCTTGTTTTTGGCCTTTCCATCTAACTCATCCACATTATAATGATAAGTAATACGACTGTCCGTTTCAGGATCATTGCTCAAATAATCAATACCATTGACTATGCCGCTAAGAACGTCACTGCGGCTGCGCAAAATTCCGTCCATGCCATAGCCAAATTCCCAAGTTTGAATTTCTTTGGCATAGGTTTCGCTTACCGTAGAAATTCTGTCAGCATAGGTCAGCCCCATTTTCATATAGCTTACGTTATTATAAAACTCAACGTTGCCGTTTTCATAACAATAATAAGGTGCACCTAAAATCTCCATGGTGCTTTTATCAAAATTCCCTTGATATTGCAAATTATGAATGGTAAACAAAGTCTTAATTCTGGAATAATAAATCATCTTGCTGTATATCTCTTTTAAGTATAGACAAATGGGCCCTGTCTGCCAGTCATTACAATGCAAAACATCAGGATAAAAATCCAACATTGCCATCATATCCAAAACCGCCTTGCCAAAGAAGGCAAACCGTTCGTTGTCATCACCATAGCCGTATAAATTACCCCGGCCAAAATAAAAGTCATTTTCTATAAAATAAATGGGTACCTCTTGGGGTTTCACCAAAACCTTTGCCCGCTGAATACGCCAAAATAAATGCACGTCAAACTCGCCAAGATATTTTACATCTTGCATTTCACTGTTTTTCACAGACATATGGCGTGGTATCACAACACGAACATCCACACCCTGTTCCTTCAAAGCTTTTGGCAGCGACCCAACAACATCACCCAAACCACCGCTTTTGATAAAGGGTGCCGCCTCAGAGGCAACGATCAAAACCTTTAGCCCATTTTTCATAATTCTCACCTCGTTGCTATCATACTATGATTTTTTATTGGTAGCAAGAAAATCTTCTCTTTTCCTTCATATCCCAACAAAAAAGTGGTATACTATCACAGAAAAAAACAGTTCAAATTCAATCATTTTGTATATGAAATCCCATTCAGAAAGGATGATATCATGAATCATATTTTGCCCGAAAGAAAAGATGCAAGACCTGAATATAAATGGCATATTGAAGACTATTATTTAAAAGACTCTCAGTGGGAGGAAGTCTTTTCAGACCTTCAAGAGAAGCTTCCCGAAATGGCTCAGTTTTCCGGCCATCTGGAAGATTCCGCCCAAACCCTTTTGGAATGCTTAACAAAAAACAGTGAATTTTCTCTAACTTTGGACCATCTTTATACCTATGCCAATATGCGTTTGCATGAGGATAGTGCTAATGCGTTTTATCAGGGAATGTCTGCCCGTGCAGAAATGCTCCTGATCCAATATTCCGCTACAGTGTCCTTCCTCTCACCTGAAATTATTGCAATCCCAGAAGAAAAATTGGCAAGCTTTCGCAAGGAGCTTTCATCAGAATTTAAAATTTATGACCATTATTTTCATTCCCTCCTGCGTCAAAAGGAACATACTCTTTCCCCTGTAGAGGAATCCCTTTTGGCAAAGACCTCCGAATTAGGTGGTGCACCTCAAACAATTTTCACCATGCTCAATGATGCTGATATCCATTTTCCTATGGTTACAGATGCTGAAGGAAAAGAGATAGAACTAACAAAGGGTCGTTATGTTACCTTTTTAGAAAGTCCAAACCGCAGAGTGAGGGAGGAAGCCTTTAAGGGACTGTATAGCGTATACTTGGATAAGAAAAATACCCTTGCCGCAACCTATGGCGCATCGGTTAAGAGTGATGTTTTTTTTGCAAAGGTAAGAAACTATCATTCATCTATGGAGATGTCCCTTGCTGATGATAATATTCCCCTATCGGTATATGACACCCTAATTGAAACAGTGCATGAAAATTTACCCCTTTTGCATCGCTATATTGACATTCGCAAAAAAGAACTTGGGGTAGAGGAACTTCATATGTATGACCTTTACGTACCCTTGGTTTCAGAAAATGATGTAAAAATCCCTTACGAAGAAGCAAAAACAACCGTTACAAAGGCTCTTCATGTCTTAGGGGACAATTATATCAAAGCATTAGAACTTGGCATGAACAATGGTTGGATTGATGTTTACGAAAATAAAGGAAAACGAGGCGGTGCTTATTCTTGGGGAAGTTATGGCGTCCATCCCTACGTATTGCTCAATCACAACGACACCATTAATAGCATGTTCACCCTGGCTCATGAAATGGGGCATGCACTGCACAGTCACTTCACATGGAAAAAGCAGCCATATCTTTATAGCGGACATAAGATTTTTGTTGCCGAGGTAGCTTCCACTTGTAATGAGGCTTTGCTAATGGAGCATCTCCTTGAGGCAACGGAAGATAAAAAAATGAGGAAATATCTCATTAATTACTTCCTGGAGCAATTCCGTGGTACTTTATTCCGCCAGACGATGTTTGCAGAATTCGAAAAAATCACTCACCAAATGGTAGAGCAGGGAGAACCCTTAACATGGGAAGGGCTAAATGCCATTTATCGGGAACTGAACAGAAAATATTTTGGAGACAACATCATATTGGATGAAGAAATTGATATTGAATGGGCAAGAATCCCTCATTTTTATAATGCCTTTTATGTATATCAATATGCCACGGGCTATAGCGCCGCCATCGCCCTCTCTCGCAAAATTCTTTCCGAAGGAAAGCCTGCCGTTGATGCATATTTGGATTTCCTCTCAAAAGGAGACAGCGAATACTCTATTGATTTACTCAAAGGTGCCGGTGTAGACTTATCTACAGCCGAGCCCATCCAAAAAGCATTATCTCTCTTTAAAGAGTTATTAGATGAGTTTGAGTCTTTATAAATATAAACGCTCTGTAACCTGAATGAAGCAAGTCTTATTTTGGGATTGCATCAATCCTCTATTTTATATTGGTAAATCACCAAACATACCTTGAAGGTATAAAAAAACAGCAATGAAAGAAAAAAGGCAGTTCCCATTCAGCGGAACCGCCTTTTTCTTTTCTCCTGTATCTCCAGTTGTATTCTCCTTCAACCACCCAAAGAAATCTCTTGCTTGCTGTACCAACCAATGGCTTCCTCCAGATGTTCTTTTTTAAAATCTGGCCAGAAATCATCAATAAAATAAAAATCTGAATAGACAGACTGTAGGGGCAAAAACCCTGAAAGCCGCTTTCTGCCACCCCATCGAATCACAAGATCCACACGAGATACTTCTTGAGACTGTAAAGGCCCCATCAAATTGTCTTTTGCAAAACCGGTATCCCATTCCCAACTATAGTTTACCAAGAAATTAAGCTTAATCCCTCCATTGCCAAAGGTTCTCCGCTTGGTGTAGGGCAAAAGTTCCTCGGGAAACATTTTTGAATCAGCATTACCTAAGACCAGCAGCTCTGCATCTTCTCCAGAAAGAAGCTTCACTGCATCTACACAGGCATTGGTGAAGGAGAGCCTCTGTTCCGTGGGACGTTTTGTATTATCCACGGTAAAACCGTAATAACTAATTTCCTTTACCCCCATCTCTTTACAAAGCTTGTACAACTCCAGTCCCGGATTTAGCCCTCTATCATATCCATCTTTTTTTTCCAGTCCATTTTCCACCGCCCAACGACGGTTCCCATCCGGTATTACGCCAATGTGTTTTGGTATTCTCATGTTTTTTCTCCTTAACGCACTTATTTTTCCGCTATCTATGCATTAAGTATGCCACAGCAGAGAAAAAAAATAACATTAATTGGGACTTTTTTTAAAGCAAAAAAGAAAGCTCTAAAAAATAAGTATAAAAAAGCTAACTGATGATTGATTAAAATAGAAACCATTCTTTAAAATTATTGATTTTCTCTGGTAGGCTGAATGATGCCCGCTTCAAACAAAGGATCAAATGTATTTGCCGCACCACCGTGTTCAACAATCTTCACATCTATTACCTTATCTATATTTACACCAAAAATTCTTAAGCTTTTACCAGAAGGTCTCATCCCCAACCACTCACCAAGGTGTGTTCCCTCCATAATAAATTCTGAAATTATATAGTCTCCTTCAGAATACTGGTTTAAAATTGTCATCTTTAAATCAGGATATGTTTTTCTTACATCAATCATATGCTGCTTCATCCCATCCACTCCAACAGGAATACGCATCTCCCCTACTCGAATGATACAGTCTACTGACACATAGTCACAAACGTCATCAAGGCGGTGTTCAGAGGTAATATGCTCATAAAAATATTTCACTCTATCTTTATACTCCACAAAAAATTCCTCCTTAGGGTTTCATATCAAAAAGATTTTATTGCCATTATATTAGCATAACCTCATTTCATTGAAAAGAAAAAGTCAGATCTCCCAAAGGTGAATCTGACTTTTAATACAAACCTCGTTACAATGTAGAAGCTCTCGTCCTTATGATAGCTGTCACAAGCTTCTTCTATTACGACTCATTTACTAGCTTTCCTGTCATATGGTCAATAGATAGTTCTAAAACCTGCACGTATGCCCCCGCCTTACGGATTTCTTCCTCAACACCTTCTACTGTGGGAAAATACTTCAAACCAATCTGACGAACAATTTCCACTGTTTCCTCAGCTGTTTCTATTTTTTTCATTTGACCAAAGATTATGACACTTTTTATATTCAATGCCCATTCTCCATCCTTGCGATACCCTTCGTCCATTACACAAAAGGATACCCTGCTGTCAGATGCTAGGGCATCCAGCTTGTGCCCAGCCTTGGCACAATGAAAATATACCTTTCCGTCCAGATAGATATAATTCATGGGAAAGGCGTAGGGATACCCGTCTTCTCCATACACCGCCAAAACACCTCTGGGCGCATGGGTCAAAACATCCACACATTCCTGTTCTGTTAATTGCTGTTTGAATCTTCTCATACCTCGAAACATAATACCCCCCAATTCTTCCTATGGAAACAAACGATTTATAAAAGCATCTTATAAAAGAATATCATAAAAAAACAATAAAGTCATGCAAGAGACCAAATATCTCAATACATGACTTATTTTGCGAGCTCCGTTGCATTCAGAATTCTTTCTCATTTTCCAGAAAAGTTTTTCAACTATACTCACCAAAGATTTTGCTCATTTGATGAAGTACTTTAAGAATGGTTTGTATTTAAATTGATAATTATCTTACCATCCTCATAGGAAAAGATGGATTGATTGCCGTTACTTAATTTTGTTTCAGAATATCGGTCTACAACAATCTCACCGGTTCTAAATATTGAGAGCATAAATCCGATTAGTGCAGCATTCAGAAATAAGGCAGTATTTCCATAAGAAACGAAAGGTAGCGACAGTCCTGAAATCAATCCATAACCAAGATTATCTATTATAAAAAATACAGATTGAAGCGTAAATGTAAGTATTA
>JAEZPX010000103.1 GCA_023413275.1 Bacillota bacterium
CTTTTCTAAAAAACGAATACAAATTCTCGCATTAGAACCACATTCTCCATCCTCTGTTTTTCGTTTGTCCAGCTCGTCTAAACATACAATTGGCAGAACCAGATTGTTTTCCTCAAAGCATAGCAGTGAAGCCGGCGACTGTATCAATACATCGTATTCAAAACATAGGGTTTTTCATATATTCTCCCCTTTAGCAGAATAATTTATATTTTTCTATGTTATTCCCTAACCATATCTCCGATTCCATCTATAACCAGTCGTGGTCTATAAGGGTATAGGTCTATTGTCTCTCTTGAGGTTACTCCACTTAAAACAAGAACAGTATCCAAACCACTTTCAATCCCCGCAATGATGTCTGTATCCATTCTATCGCCTATCATGACGGCATCCTTAGAATGTACCCCAAGCATTTGTATTCCCGTACGCATCATCAAAGGATTAGGCTTTCCTACGAAATATGCATTCTTTCCTGTTGCCGCTTCAATTGGGGCAACTAGGGCTCTACATGCCGGTATGATCCCAATTTCCGACGGCCCTGTTAAATCTGAGTTTGTTCCAATCAGCTTAGCACCGTTTAAAACAAACGTTACTGCAAGACAAATACTCTCATAATTATAACTTTTGGTTTCACCCACAACCACATAATCAGGATTTGTATTGCTAATGGTTATTCCTGCATCATAAAGAGCATGATAAAGACCGGGATCGCCAATCACATAGGCACTGCAATTTGGCATTTGTTTGCTTAGAAACTTTGCAGTGGCAAGGGCACTGGTATAGAAATGCTTTTCATCCACTTCCAAACCCAACATTTGTAATTTTTCCTGCAATTCCTTAGGGGTTCGATTGCTTGAATTGGTCAAAAATAAGAATTCCTTGTTTTCTCGGTAAAGCCAATGAACAAATTCTTTTGTACCGTCTAGTAATTTATTGCCATGATAAATCACGCCGTCCATATCACATATAAATCCCTTTTTCTCTTTTATCGTATCCAAATCAAAACTCCTTCCTACATAGGCCTTTTTTATACTCTTATTGTAAAATATTAGTGTTAACTCGAAAGCAAATTGTTGTTAGGTATTTGTAAAACATTTATCTATTTGATTAACTGATTTATCCCAAGTTTTTATTACCTTTACCACTAAGAAACAAATCTAAAGATTTCCATTTTACATTTAGCAAAGAATCTTCTCATGGTAGATGTAAAAGAATCCAAATCATCTCCAAGTCTCAGCAGGAATTTCTCTTACCTGTATTCTTACTTAATCTTTACATTAAAGCATTCAAATTCAGTATATTTTTATAGAAACTATGAATATTAAATACCAGACTAATATTACTTGAATGGAAGTGAACAGTATGCCATTATGGATTATAATTTCTTTCTCCATTATTAGCGCTCTTTGTATTTTTTCAGTAATAAAGCTTTTTGCAAGGGGTGACATACCCTATGGGAAGGAAGCTTTATCAACATATATATTTTACACAATATACTTTGTGGCTATTTGGATTTCTCGGATTACAATTCCAAGCTATATATTGCTGTTGAGCATGCTCACCATTTTGGGTGCGTGTTTTTTAGGTCACTATTTAGGTGGCTACACCAAATCGAGAACCTTCGACCGATATCTTCATGCATTTGGCTCTTTTTCATTTTCACTGCTAACTTATTGTACCTTAAACAACTTTATCAATACAGGAAGCTCCAAATTATTTCAATCAGTCTTTATATTTTGTGTAGGCAATACCCTTGGTGTATTCTTTGAACTCATGGAAATGTGCCATGATATTTCAAAAAAAGAAGAACCAAAAACACAAAAAGGTCTTAGAGATACAGACATGGATATGATATTTAATCTAATTGGTTCTTCACTGGCTGCAATTTTTTCATTTTTCTGGCTCTTGCAATGAAAAAATGGTGCCTGATTTTATCAGACACCATTTTTATTACTATCATTTTGCAAATGGAAACTTTATTTCATATGTTTAGGTTTGCTTGTAGTTTTCAATTTAAGTTTTATTCCAGATAGCTTAATCAGCTTATCAAAAATATTCATTTTTCCTCCTATAAACATCGCCAATTTTGCAAAACCTATTGATATAATTAATAATCGTAATGCATTCCCCATTAAATCCATAGATTTTTATCTCCTTTGAAAGAATTTTATATTGTCTGGCTTAAGTTAAGTAAAAGAAAAAGGACATTCCATTAGAACTAGCTACAGTATTGTATATCCAACACTCCATTCAAATTTGTACTGCTCATTTCACATCTATTGATGTGAAACCACTCAACAAAATAAGTTTCCGCAGCAATGGATGATACATAAAAGGGCATTTCATAATTTTTTTAGTAATTTTCAAACGTAGATGAAGTGTTTTTCTGTGATATGTTTTCTCCTTATTTTTACTTTGAAGGGCAAATGTCTCAGCCAATAAAATTGCACTATCTATGGCAAAGCTAATTCCTTCAAGGGAACTGGGGCTAATAAAACCTGCGGCCTCCCCAATCAAAAAAGCTCTATCTTTTCCTGTACAAATGTCAAAATATGATTTGGGGCGCAAGACAATGCAAGCCTCTGTTTTAAGAGGTTTTCCAAAACGGAACCCGTATTTTTCTAAACGTTGTTTTTGCTTTTCAAAAGCTTTTCGACAGTTTTGAGGTGCAAAAGCACCACCAAATATCAGTACATCATCTTTCGAAATAGACCACGAACAGCAATCACTTGTTTTTTTATCAAATATACAAGAGTAAAAAGGAGTTTTGTGCTGTTCACGAAAGCTTTGCTGTATTGCCACATAACTAGGCATGGTCTTATCCGGATACAAAGTCTTACGGACTATAGAATTGGCACCCTCTGCACCTACAAGATATCGGGTATGAAAAATACGACCATCAAAAAGCTTAACTGTATACCCTTTTTCAGTTTTAGAAAAACTGTGAACAATTCCACTTGTCTTTTCTACATTGTCGGGGATCAAGCTTAACAGCCACATATCAAACTTGTGTCGATCCAAATTAATATAGGTTCTTTGATAGTGGCGAATCAATCCCGTTTCTACATCTATGGTTTTAACAGAAAATATTTGAGGATCCGCCAAAATTTCCTTTGGCATAGTAATATTTAGCTGTGCCAATGAACGTTGTGCATCCTCTGAAAGAAGTCCACCACAAGGCTTTTGAAATCCATTCTCATTTTGCTTTTTATCAATTATAATCACCCGATATTTTTTCGGCAAAAGCCTCGCCAATGTTGCACCTGCCGGTCCCCCACCAATAATCAATATATCATAGCATCCATTTTTCATAGTTTCCTCCTTAGTGTTCCTATACCCTTGGTATATTATCGAAACTATTTTAATTCTTTTCGAGATAAACCTACATTCCTTAAATTATACAGTCATCCCTCTGTAAATTCAACTAAAAGGAATGATACCCTCTCGCATAACCAATTTATCCAAAGCAATTGCCTTGTAATAACTCGTCTAAATAAACGGCAACTTTTGTTTTCTCTACGCTTTCCTTTTTTTGTGACAGATGTATCTCCCTGTGATAAAATGAGAAAATATATAAAATCCCTCCACAAACATTAACTTTATTACGCCCGCAACTGGATAGAAACCAATTTTTGCGCTATAGTTGGTTTAAGCAACACAACGAATCTGTTAGACTGTTTCTTAG
>JAEZPX010000167.1 GCA_023413275.1 Bacillota bacterium
TGCCTATCACAAGCAACTTATGAAGCGGAATTTTTTTTATAAGTGCGCCCGAGACAAAAGCAGAGATGCCCACAAACAAAAGCGTCACGGAATAGGCAATTGCCACCGCAATCTCCTTTGATATGCCAAAGGTTTCATTATATAACTGCATCGCAAACAGCGGGCCACATACAACCGACAAATGGTAGGCAGTTTGACCTAAAAATATTGGCGTTCTAACCGATCTAGCATCAATAAGCTGGTCGGGCTCCGAAGATTTTTTTCCAAAATATATTTTAATTCCAAAGAAGATTTCTTTTAACAGCAATAGTGAAAGTAGCAAAACTACAGCAGTTGAAATAATAATTTGGATTTGTTTTGCTCTCATTTCCTTCATAAAACGGCTTTTATTGAACCCAACCTCAACAGCACCCACTACCTCATTGGTATCTGAAACGATTGGTACTTGAACCAGACAATAAGAACCAAAGTAACCCATATAGTCAGGGTAAATCAGTGTATTGTTATGGCATATTAGATTTATAGCATCTTTTTCAGCAACCTCCAAAGGATAGATCGCTCCTGCTTCTTCTGGCATAGCCAAAATAAAATAAATTCTATCCTGAAAAAATTTATTGATTCCCAAATAAATATCTGCATTCCAAAGGTTATCTTTTTTATTGAGTCCCATATTATCAACATAAAAAACCTCTTCGGAATTGCTTGCATTATTATTAAGGAAATTTATTATATTTTTATAACTTTGGGAGTTAAAATCCTCCAAATCCCTAATATTCTTTACATCTTCAGCTGAAATATTTTTTGCAATTAAATTCCCAATGGAAGAGATTTTATCAATGGAGCTTTCTTGATAAGCGGTGTAAAGAACATCTGTATATTTAACAATGACCAGCGATGATATTGATACAACGATTATGATTATAATAAAATTATATGTAAAGTCAGTAAATCCAACTTTTTTGTAATAATATATAGAAAAGGCAAACACTGCGCTCAGTCCCAAAAGAACCAGAAATAATCCGCATAGCCAAGTGAACATAATTCGCACATGTTCCCCTGTTGAAAATGCTATGTCTGTGTTAACCCATGTCATGGTTTTTGTATTAACATTCAAACGATAGGTAGCGTAACTGGATACGACCGTAACATCATATTGACTAGCAGGGGCTATGGAATAATAAAGGGCAGGATCGGCGAAAAAATCATCATTTGTCCTCATTGTTGCAATCGTATGAAAGCTTTGACCATCATATATTTTTACGGTTCGTGAACCAATATCAGAAACGACAAGCTGACTGTCAACGATAGCCATAGAATATGGTATATTAAAACCATTTTCTTTTTGATAAGAGAGTAATTTTGCGTCATTTCCTTTTGCATCTATTTCATAGACATTGCCTAAAGCAGTAATTACAAAAAACATCCCTTTTTCATGATCATAACAGTATTTTATGGCATGCTCTTTCTTATCGTCCCAAGAAACAATTGCCTGTACCTTTGGTTTATTATTTCCATTTAAATTGATAGAATATAGAAGAAGATTGTCGTCTGTTCTTGTCACAAAGGTAAGCTCATCACCAAAAAACTGTAAATCCATTATTTGACTTGTCCTATCAAAAAGATGTTCCACAGTATAGGAAGCAGAATAAATACTTCCTAAAAATTTCCCCGAAGGAGAAAATTCATCAATAGAAATGTTAGAAATGGTTGCCTCATTCAAATATTGATAGTTTGTTACAAAAGTTCTGCCATCCGGCGCTTGCGCAAGTTCTTTATAACATGCATTTGTATTAACATATGTCCATTTACATTTTCCTTCTTTGTTAATCCCAATCAGTCGATAATTTCCCCGGTCAATATAGTACTGATCTCCGTTATCTATAACTTTTACAAAAGTAGGTGAAGATATTTCAGGGCCTTTATCAAATGGTTTATATAAAAAACGGTAACTATTAAAATAAACATAGATAAAAGAGACTAATGCAAATAAGACTGAAGTGATAATTAAAAAATAATACTTCTTTTTAGACAAATTAATCTTCATATATCTCCTCGCAAATCCATTCATAATAAAACTCGTTTCTTTTCCTTAATTTTTTGAGCATTTCAAAGCTGTCAAAGGAAATTTACATGGAAAAAATACTCATTTTTGATTGTTTATATTAGCATATTTTGAAGAAAAAAACCGTTTTTGGGGTAATTGCCATCATTTTAGGGGTAATTGCATTTTTTTGTTAAAAATAAGCGACTATCAACGGATAGTCGCTTATTTTGTCATGCCTTTTGAAATTATTTCATGTGCATTTAGCACGATTTGAGTGATAAATTTACCATTTACCACAGAGAACCGATATGTACCGTCATATTTTTCGGTAGTATAGATTATGCTATGTATTCCCGTGCCGCCACCTTGCTTTTGGGTTTTGGGCAATTCCCCATCAAAGACAATTTCCTCATTACAGCTATTCTCCACCTGTATGCGCAGCCTTCCATCCAAATATTTGGCAGTAACAAGGATTTCCTTTTTATAATCTTTCGGCATCCTCAGGCAACCTTCAATGGAATTTTCCAGTGCATTGCCAAAAATGCAAGTCAAGTCAACATTTTCAATCCCAGCTTGTTCAGGCACAGCCATATGAAAATTTATATTGATATTCTCTTTCTCTGCCTTGTCTGCATAGGCATTACAAATACTGTTTACAATGGGATTTTTACAATAAACTTTAGTTTTACTCATGTCTAGGGCAGCGTTAAAACTTATCATATAGTCTTCTAATTCTGCTACATTACCGTTTTTCAGCATATCAAGGATAACTGTATTGTGGTGCCGCATATCGTGCTTTTGTTGAAATGCCAAGGCTACAGAAGTCTTCTGGCGGGCGAGCTCAGATTCCCATAATTTCTCCTGCTGAGCCATAAGTAGCTGACGCTTCTCCAATGCGTATTTTTCAACAATGGCATTGGCTTGGATATACAACAGATAATATACTGCCAAAAATAACATGTAGACAGTTATAATAATCACTTTG
>JAEZPX010000196.1 GCA_023413275.1 Bacillota bacterium
GCTTGTGATAGGCACGATTCTTGCAATCGTTGGAGAGTTGACTGCAGCAACCTCTGGCGGCCTTGCACAATTTATTGTGGGCAGAAGCTTATTTGGAAGTGGTGCAGGTATGATACTCAACATTCTAGATACCATAGTGGCCATGCAACCAGATGAAGAGCGTGTTACACAAGGTTTTACAATGAGCAGTGCTGGCGCGAATGCGGGTACCATTGTTGGTGTTGCCTTAGGCGCCACTGTGATTACGAGCTTAGGTTATCGCTGGGTATACGCTGTTTCTGCCTTTATTCTTTTGATTCTCCTAATTGCAGCGATCCTGTTTTACAATAAAAATAACGTCCCTGATGCCACTAATTATGTCGAACTAAGTTCTGATATGAGTTTTCTCCATTTTGTTCGTAATAAACGGGTAATTGGATATATTTTCTTTTTGACTATGCCATATTTTATCTGCATGGGATTTATTGATTTTTTTCTTCCGTTAGAAGGGATCCGTAAAGGTCTAAATGAGGAGTCAATTTCCTATATTATTATTATTTTTGGACTGATTTCGATTTATCTTGGTCCAGTGCTTACAAAGAAGCTTCTTTCCATATTTGATTCTTATATTGTACTAATTATATCAGCTGTTGTTATGTCTATTGCAATCATTTACTATGGGATGATTCAATCAATTTTCACATTGGTATTGGCCTGTGTTTCTATTGCTTTTGCTGATAGCTTTTTTCAATCGGTGCAGAACATCTATTTTACGCAGTTGCCTGAATCAATTCAATATGGTCAGAGCAGTACCCTGGCCCTTAGTAATGTTGTGATCGGCATGGCCCAAATGGGGCAGGCCTACTTATTTGCTTTTGCCATGTTCTTTGGTATTAGGAAGACTTTTTTAATCATTGGCGTTTGTTTTCTTATTTTAACGGCAATATTCCTAATTCTTAATCTTGAGAATAAGGAGTGTAATAAAATAAAAATATGAATCATTAATAATGAAGGAGATTTTTATGGGTGTTTTACCGATTTGCGATGAACAGAAGTATATTTTTGATGTAAATGAAGTAGGCGCTGTTCCTATGAAAATATCTTATTCAATGGAGTTTTTATTAAGTTTTTCCCCAAGGGAGCTATCCTTTGCAATTGATAAATGTATCAGTACAGCTGATGTTTTTGGTGCGAGATGTTTTGTTCAAGATGGCCGTCAGTATATGGAGTTTCGTCCTTATCAGAAATATAATATACCTGTATATGATTTTTGTAGGGAAGAGGAATATCATTTATTTTGTAAGGAAGTATGGGCATCAAAGATAAATAATAGGGAGAAACTTTATTACATATTTATTTATTCCATTGCAGGTTCTTATTATCGCATACACTTCAGTTTTAATCACCTGATTTTTGATGGGCTTTCTGTATTATTGCTAACGGATAAAATACAAAAAGTTCTGCTTTTGAAGGGTGAGGAGGTGAAGTGGCATCCGTTTTCTGATTATTTGGAGAACATTAAAAAGTATAGAGAAAGTGAACATTATTTTAGGGATAAAGAATTTTGGGAAGATAAATTTTTGAAAATTTTTAATTGTGACTACCTTTTTCATGATGTTATAGATACAGATGAGTCAGCAATTAAGGAAGTAACGTTCCAGACAAGCAATAAGTTTAAAGAAGATTTGTTAGAGTATTGTTCTAAAAATAGTATTTCAGAGCCTATTTTGATTGCTTCCGTTCTTGCACAAATTATAAATACCAAAACGGGGTGCAAGCGTTTTTACTTTGAAATTCCTATCGGGAATCGCTTGGGAACTAATGAAAAAAATAGTTTAGGTGTTTATGAAATAGGGCCTCCCTTCATTTTTGATTTCACAAAATACAACAATATTTTTGATTTATATCAATCGGTTCAAAATCAGTCCATAGAGTATTATAAACACAGAAATTTCGATTGGAGTACAAATATAACTTCTGAGGAATATGAAAAAAAATATGGCAGATACATTCCCCAGTTTTCTTTTTCATACTTTTGTACCAATAAAAAGCCGTCTGTTTCCTTTGCAACATTGAACCATCACAATTGTGAAACGGACTTATTGCCTATGACTTTATATATAACAGACTACTTGGATTGGCAAACGATTACATTTTCTTATCTATACTGGGAAAGTTATTTTACAGATGAGGAGGTTATTGAAATTCATAATGATATTGAAACCAGAATTGCAAATATTCTTAAAATGAAATGCTTTTCGTAGAAAAATAATAACTAAATTATTTGCTTAGGAGGAAATATTTATGTTTGATAACATTTCGACAATTAGTGATCTGCTTTTTTTAACGACAAGGCATTTTGGTGAAAAGATTGCATTTTCCTATTTAATTGATGGAAAAATGTGTTCCGTTACTTATTCTGATTTTTCAAAACTAGTTACAGCAGCAGCAAAGTCTCTTATTTTAAAAGGTATTACAAATAGTAAAATAGCAGTTGTATCTGAAAATTCTTTTGACTGTTTAATGTGGTGTTTTGCAGTGCCCCTTTCTGGCAATGTGCTAGTTATTTTGGATAATATGGCAACAATTCAGGATAAAGCGTATATGGTTGAGCATAGTGATGCCTCTTGTTTGATTTATTCACGCTTTAACCAGCCGTTTTGTGACTATATAACAGACAACATCAAAAGTGTTGTTCATAAAATTTGTATAGAGGCAGATACTGAGAATTATCTTCAATGTGAATCAGAGTTTGCCTTGCAAAAATCAGACGGATCAGAATTGTCATACATATTTTATACTTCCGGAACTACAGGAAAGCCAAAGGGCGTTATGCATTCTCAAATAAATTTACTGCGGACTAGCTTATATCTTACCTATAGTCTTAAGGTAAAAGACTCTATATTTTTAATTTTACCATTAAATCATATTCTTCCTTTTGCAAATGTGGTATTTTCATCTATGTTTAGCGGTGGTAATTTATTTATTTCAGCAGGTTTGAGGAATCTTTTCATGGAAATGCAGGAGGTTAGACCGTACTGTATTTTTTTGGTGCCAGCCCTGCTAATTTATTTTGATAAAATGATTCACATGACAGCACAAGAACTTATGAAAACAAACAGTTTAGACCAACTTACTGCACGAAAACAGGCGTGTGACCAATTGCTTGGTGGAAATTTAAGAATCATTGTTATTGGCGGTGCACCTCTTGACATAGAAATTGCAAAACGTATGCAAGAGTTGGACATTTTGGTGCTTAATGGATACGGACTTACCGAAACTTGCGGATCCATAACCGTAAATCCAAATGAGGATAATCGACTAGGAAGTATTGGTCGTATAAATTTCAGTTCTGAGGCTAAAACAATTGATGGAGAACTTTTGTTAAAAAATCCATATCTTTTTAAAGGATACTATAAGGATTCAAAGGCCACAGAAGAAGCATTGCAGGATGGGTGGTTTTTAAGCGGAGACTTAGGTTATATTGAAGACAATTATGTATATATTGTGGGTAGAAAAAAGAATTTGATTGTATTGCCCAATGGAAAAAACATAAGCCCAGAAGAGCTTGAAATTGAACTATTGAAAATTGAAGACATACGAGAGGCTGTAGTTTGCCTACAAAACGGGAAACTTACCGCCAAAGTATATACGGAGCATGATAAAATGCTAATCCGTAAAAAAATAAATGAAATGAATAAGATGTTAGCTTCCTATAAACAAATTGAAAGTATTATGTTTTACGATGAAGAATTTCCGAAAACAGCCAGCAGCAAAATTAAAAGGGGAGAAATATAATATGCTAAATGAATTGATACAAATGATGAAAGATACCTATTCGCCCATGACTGAGATTACAGGGGGTACAGCTTTAAAAACAGATTTTGAGTTGG
>JAEZPX010000209.1 GCA_023413275.1 Bacillota bacterium
CATCAGGAACGGTAAGCTTAAAACCAAGTGTTACGCCCGACATAAGACCACCACCAGAGAGAGGAACGATGGCCGTATCAATTTCAGGGCAATCCTCAAGAATTTCAAGGCTAATGGTACCCTGTCCGCAAATTATCTCTTTGTCATCAAAAGGAGGTATTACTACAATACCCTCCTTTTCCTGCAATTCATAGCAATATACACCAGCAGCATCCTGTGAATCCCAGTTCTGCAAAATTGTAGGGTTCCATCTTCCAATGGCCTCTACTTTAACTGTAGGCACATTCTTAGACATACAAACTGTAGCATGAATGCCTAAGCGGTCAGCTATATGAGCAACCGCCATACCATGGTTTCCCGTTGAAAATGTAGATACGCCCTTTGCTCTTTGCTCATCTGACAAACTTAAAATTTTATTTGCAGCACCCCTAACCTTAAATGCTCCAATTGCCTGAAGATTTTCAAGTTTAAGGTAGATATTTGCCCCTGTTCTTTCGCTTAACTCAGGAGAATATACGAGGGGCGTTCTTGTTATGTAAGGAGCAATTCTTTTTTTCGCCCTCCAAAAATCTCTTGATGTAATATTTTTAACCTGCATAACTTCCTCCAAATCCGTAAAATGTGATTTTTATATCCGCCCAAGGATTAGCTCTTCAGGCGGATGTACATTGCCACACTTTTTTATTACAATAAAATTATTGAAACCTTATTTATAAAGCTTTTTAGAATTCATATATCATTCTGCTTCGACGGTAGCAACCTCTTCAATTAACTTGTCTAGAATTTTACCACCGTCTTCACCTACGATTTTTTTGTATCGATCGTATGCCTTCTTTGCTGCTTCCTTGTAGGCTGCTCTTTCTTCATCTGTAAGTGTCTCTACAATAATATTAGATCCAGCTGTAATCTTATCCAAAGCTCCACCGTTCAATTCTTCCTGAATTTCAAAAGAACGAGGAACCATCTCTGCAACTGTGTCTAAAACAATCTGCTGAATATCCGCGGGCAGCCCCTCAAAAAATGTAGGGTTTACACATGTTGCTGTGATGTACAAATTGGAATTTGCTTCTGTTAAGTACTTCTGAACCTCGTGAAATTTAGAAGTATAGATTGCACTTGTAGGATTTTCCTGACCTTCGATCATATTCAGCTGTAATCCGGAATAAACCTCTGTATAGCTCATAGGTGTGGGATTTGCGCCGTATGCTTCATAAGCTGCAATAATCATAGGAGATTGCATTGTTCTAAATTTCATTCCCTTAAAACCATTGATATCTTTTAAAGACTTATTGGAAGTCCAAGCCATTGCTCCCTCTGTCCAAAAACTCAAAGGTTTAATCTTCCTTTCAACATATTTATCATGAAGCATCACATTTAAAGCCTCACTTGTCTGCAACACCTTTTGGGTTTTCGCCCAATCCTGAGGGAACAGGAAATGCAAAGAGAACAGCTGATTTTCAGGAACTACCGTACCTGTATTGCCGGGGCTAATGATAGCAAATTCCAGTCCACCATTTTGAAGCAATTCGCACTGCTGTAATGCGTCACCAATCTGACCAACTGGATAAATTTCAAGATTAATTCTACCATCGGAATTATCATAGAGCTTCTGAGCGAATTCTTTTGCGTACACATCCTGCATGTCACCTTCGTACTCCTCATGTGCCAATCTCCATGTATACTGCTCTTTCCCATCATTTTCTGCACTTGTTGGTGTGGCACTGCCACCACCTGCACAACCACTTAAAACACCCACTGCCATTACACTTGCCATTGTCATTGCTAAAACTCTCTTTTTCATGATTACTCTCCTCCTTATAATTCTTTTCTATTGGTTTATTTGTTTAAGTAAGCCAATACACTTCTCACTTGAAGCTCAACACCATATTTCATCATGCTTTCGTCAATATCAAATTGTGCATGATGATGAGGAAAATTACTTTTCTTGTCGGCATCTGCAATGCCTATCCAAGTCATAACAGAGGGAACTCTATGGCTAAATTCTGCAAAATCCTCCCCTGCTAGGCTTCTAAAATCATCAACATTATCTCTTGTTTCGAACACTTCAAAAGCAGCATCTTTCACCAAAGAAACCATTTCGCTGTTATTAAAAAGAGAAGGATTGCTTGGAATATATGTAAGCTTATACTCCAGATCGTTGGCTATGCAAGTGCCCTTAATGACCCGTTCAAATGCTTCCAACACCTTTGGCTTGTTTCTTTCTTCATCAGGGAAAAGAAATCTGATTGTACCACCTAGTTTAACAGTTTCAGTAATAATATTTCTGGCTGTTCCACCATTTATAAATCCAAACATCACTGAAATAGGCAATAAGGGATTAAACTCACGGGTACTCAGTTGCTGAACAGCATGTACCACACTGCAAGCGCCTAATAAAGCGTCCTTTGCTGTATGCGGAGTAGATGTATGCCCGGCCTTTCCGATAATCTCCAATTCAAATTCTTCTGTGGTTCCAAGGATTGGACCTTCTGAAAGCCCAATGCGTCCTGTTTCAATAGGGCTCCAAAGATGCAATGCAAGGGCAGCATCCACATGAGGATTTTCCAGTACACCTGCTTCTATCATCTTCAAGGCTCCGGCTTCCTCTTCATTTGGTTGAAATATAAATTTCACATTTCCCTTAAGCTTATCTTTATGCCTACAAAGCAACTTCGCTGCAATCAGTTGAATGGCTAAGTGTGCATCATGCCCACAAGCATGCATCACACCGGGATTTTTGCTTGCGAAGGAAAGCCCTGTATTCTCAGTAACAGGTAGTGCATCCATATCTGCACGCAACAATATGGTTTTACTGTTTTCTAATGTAGCTCCACCTTTCAAAGTAGCAACCACGCCGGTGATTGTGACAGTTTCAACCTCTAGACCAAGTGCTGTAAGATAGCCACATACTTTTTTTGAAGTCAAAAATTCTTGATACCCAAGTTCAGGATATTCGTGAAAATCACGCCTTAATGCAATCAACTCTTTTTCGAGCTCTGCAACTTCTTTTTTAATGTCAAACATTATTATTTTCCTCCTAGACAGCCTTGCTTTCTCCATTCAAGCAAACGGTAGGTTTGCTGAGTATAATCTGTGGCTGACATTTTTGACAATCACTGCAGTAAGGCAAAGCCTTACTGCATGTTCTTTATCTTTTGTTCTTTATCTTTTGTTTTTCACCCAAATTTAGATCCTATCTAATGGTTAATTAAGTAAAAATAGCGAAAGCTGTGGACATAAGATTACAATTAAAGTTATAAACATTAACATAATCAAATAAGGAGGTAGCCCTTTTACAATATCTCCGTACGGCCGATTGAATATTGCACACCCCGTGAAAATATTGCATCCAAAAGGAGGCGAAACAGAACCAATGGCCGCCTGCAATGTGATAATAATACCCAAGTGAATTGGATCAATACCAGCCTTCATTGCAAGAGGGAAGAAAATTGGAGAAAGTATAATGATAACAACCAAAGAATCCACAAACATACAACCAATAAAGAAGAAGATTGTAACTGTAACCAAAATCTTTAATGCAGAAGGATCCACGCCCAAAATTGTGGAAGTCAACATCTGCGGTATCTTTGCGTAGGAAATAACCCAAGAGAATAACTGACCACCTGCAACCAAAATAAACACTGCACAAGTAACAACTGCTGTGCTCAATGCAATTTTCTGTAAATCTTTTGCCTTTACATTTCTGTAAACGAGCATTTCAAGAATCAAGGCATATAAAACAGCGATTGCAGATGCTTCAGTGGGACTGAAGAATCCACCGTAGATACCAACAAAAATGATGATGGGGAAGCCCAAAGGAAGGATCGCCCGTTTGAATGCCGCCAGTCTCTCTGGCCATGTTGCTTTTTTCTGACAAGGCATTTTTCTTAATTTTGCAAACAGATAACTATACACTGCAAAGAAAAGAAGCATTAATATACCGGGGCCAACACCAGCAATGAAAAGATTACCAACGGAAGAACCAGTTACAACGGCATACATAATCATTGAAATGCTGGGAGGAATCAAAAGCGCGATAATCGCTGAACAAATAATCAAGCCTGAGCTATCGCTGTCTCTGTATCCTAATTTTAGAAGTCGCTGACGCATAGGTCTGCCAATCGCAACTACTGTTGCCTGTGTAGAACCGGAAATTGCACCAAACATTGTACAAGTTGCAGCTGTGGTAATTGCCATACCGCCATGAATATGCCCAACAAAGGTTTCAACTAAATCCAGTAATCTTTGCGTAGTGGAACCTGCACACATAATATCTGCTGCAAAGATAAACATAGGTACGGAAAGAAGCACTTGTGCCGAAACACCCGCAATGAGCTGTTGAATTGACATAGATAAATCCATATTAGGCATAAAGCCAATCATAACCGCCAAGGGTGCGGCAACCATTGGAATGACCATAGGGAAATTAAATAATAAAAAGAAAACCATCAAACCCAATAATAAACCTACCATTCTTTAATTCACATCTCCTTTCTCAGGTCTTTCTATTTCCTCCATGTTTTCACCATGTCTGTAAATACTGGAAATAAAAATTTCATCTTTATTTTTGATATTTAACACAAATGTTCTTAAATATTCTGCACCACCTAGTAAAAATCCTAAAGGAATTGGAATATAAGTAATCCACATAGGAATTCTAAGCGCTGCTGTTACTCTGCCTAATTGCAGTACGTTTGTAACGTAATAAATACTTAGATAAGCTAAATAGAACATGATAATTGATGTAAGCAATGAAATGATACACATCATTATCTTTTTTCCTTTTTTATTTACAATGTCATAAACTACGGACATGCTGATGTGTCTTGCCTGTCTGGCACAGTAACCAATACCAAAAAATGTTACGATAATATTCAATATCTGACCAACTTCTTCTGTAAAAGTCAGACTAGAATTTAACACCGCTCTGGCAAAAACACCACCAATTAGAATTAATGCCATAAAAATAATGGAATAACTGAGAAATAATTCTTCGATTTTGGAAATCATCTCATCAACTTTCTTCACCTTAAAACTCCCCTCTTACTTTTTGGATACACAGAATTTTCTCTGTGTATCCAAAATCAGATTTGATTATTTCTTTACCAATAGCTCTCTTCTAAAGTGACAAAATGGTACGGCACCTGTTTCAGTAATGTAGAAAGGTTCACTTGTATCTACGCCACAGTCATCCAGCCAAATTCCAGGAATCATATGGAATGTCATACCGGGCTGAAGAACAGTTTTATCACCAGGACGGAGGGAAGCTGTGTGTTCGCCCCAGTCAGGAGGGAAATTTAAGCCCATGGAATAACCGATACGGGAATCTTTCACAAATCCACTTTTTGCAATTGTTCTTGCCCAGATTCTTTCCACATCTTCAGCATACATACCCGGTTTGATACCTTCCAGTGCTGCTGTAAGACCCTCAGAAACTGTTGCCCCCAAGTCCAATACTCTTTGCGGAGCATTTCCCAGAACCATGGTTCTTGCAAGTGGACAGTGGTAATGACGATAGTTACCGCTTAACTCAAGAATTACTGTATCCCCGTCTTTATACACTTCATCTGTCCAACTTAAATGAGGTGTAGATGTCCTAACACCAGCAGGCATCAAAGGAACGATTGAAGAATATTCTCCACCATATTCTTTTGTACCTGTAATTTGTGCATGATAAACAGCTGCAGCAGCGTCACACTGACGCACACCAATTTCAACGCTATCATAAGCAACCTGCATTACATTTTGAGCAATCACTGCCGCTTTTTTCATAAACGCAATTTCGTTCTCGCTCTTAATAATTTTAACCCAGTTTACAATGTTGTTTCCGTCTTTAAATTTTGCATTGGGTAAGCTGGCTTCTAAAGCTACCTGACATTTTGCGGAGTAATAATAAGCATCCATTTCTGTTGCCACAACCTTTTTATCGTGACCTCTTTCTTTCAAAATGTCTGCAACAAATTCATAGGGATGTTTTACTGTAGACTGAACATAGTCATCAGTATAAGCATAAATATTTTCTTCAGGAAGATATGTAGTTAACCTTGCTGCATTACCATCCTGCCCTCTTCCAAACCATAGTGGGAATTCTTCATCCAATGCCACAATTACGCCCTGATGAACATAAAATGACCAGCCATCAAATCCCGTAAGATAGTTCATGTTACCGGGATCTGTAACGATTAGAACTTCAATTCCTTTTTGTTCCATGCTTTTTTTCGTGTTGGAAACTCTCTGCATGTACTCTTCAACAGAAAAATTCAATGTTTTCAATCTTATCTCTCCTTCTATTATCATTCTAAAATTTTTTGCTTCATTCAAATGTCTAGAAGCAAGACTAAAATTTGCAGAAACCACTAGTTTGTATTAACGCATCTTGTAGTCTTAAAATTTATGTCTAAATCATAAGTGAATTTTTTCATCAAATCAATTAAAGTACGCTATTTTTCTGAGCAAAAACATGAAAAAAACAGATTTTCTAGAATTTATCTGAAATATCATTTCCCTATACAGAATAATTCCTCAAATTGCTGCTTTTGTGAATAGAATGTAAAATTTTAACCATGAATTTACGGATGAATACTCAAAAAACATTGAATAATGCAATATTATACGAAAACCAATGCAGAAATAGATAAAAATTATAGGTATAATGAATGAAATTTTATAAATTATTATTTGTTCAAAATCAATAAATTTATTAACTCTTATTTTTTTCTCACTTAAATTGCCAAAACTAATCCTGATTTTAACGATTTTTACCGAATTTTTGTACATTCGATAAATAATATTTCATATTTCAAAAATAAAATTTTAAATACCAGAATATATTTCCCGAAAAAGAAAAGCTTATATTAATAATTCTTTTATATAGAATAATTTTAGATGTAAATATTATACAATTATTAACAGCGGTAATTTACCTTCACTTCATATAAATTTATTATTCTATCTTTTCATAAATTTAATTTTTTGCTATAATAGTGATATGTCGTTCTATATAAAAGAAACAATATATACATATTAAAATGAAGGGAAGATATTATGGAGCCATATTCGCCTAAATATCCATTACATACTTTGGGAAATGCTCTTGAGGTATTAAACGTAATTTCTCAGTCAGCCTCCAGTGATGGCATGACACTTAGCGCCATCAGTACAAAGCTAAATCTTAACAAAAGTACCATTCATAGAATTTTGGATACCCTTTTAGCATATAATTTTGTGGAAAAAACTCCCGGTGTTATTAAAACCTACCGTCTAAGTTGGGGGGCATATAAAATCGGCATCTCGGTACCCAAATACCACACTTTAAATTCTTCGAACTATGCCACCATTATTGAAGAGCTATCCAGCAAATTAAATCGTGCTTGTATGCTAAGCATATTAAACGATTTTGCATCCGTAACCTTTTATAAAGTTGACCCGTTAAGTCAGCTACCTTCTCAGGCATTAATCGGTGCTAGAAATCCATTATATGCAACGGCAAGTGGCAAGCTTTTTATGCAGAACTTTACAAATGAAGAAATTAAAAATTACTTTCTTCATACCGATGTAAAAAAATATACGTCAAATACAATTCTGAACTATATCGATTTTTTAGATGAGCTAAGTATCGTTAGAGCAAATAACTTCGCTATGGATAATAACGAATATGAAGAAAACGCATCCTGTATCGCAATACCGATTAAAGATTATACAAATAAAATTGTTGCAGCTATTAGTGTTAATTATTCTACTGATGAGGTAAATGAATTCATTATTGAAGAAATAAAAATTCATCTTCAGCACGCTTGTGATCAGATTTCCAACTACTTAGGATATAATGCCTTTTAATTTTCAGGAATCGCTGATTAGACGTCTTCTTTAATATTGCTATGCCGGTTTTGCTTTTAAACAAAATTAAAATTAAAAAAACAAAACGGTTGTGTCAATGACAACAACCGTTTTGTTTTATATGTCTCTCCTATTCAAGATTTTCAGAGCAGTAGTACAATAATTAGAAATCTCATCTCACTTAATTATTACACATGCCACCACTTCTTCATTTCATGCTATTTACAAAAATCCTAACTATCTATTTTGACTCAACCATGAATCAACCAATTTCCCATTGGGCTCCACTAGCTCTGCTACTAAAAACAGGATTATATATTTGTCTGATTCGTGCTATTTACATATTACATCTAGAATATATCCTAATGGGTATTAGTCCATTTTTTTGATGGGCAAAGTTTTATTAGTCACCAGGATGCTTTCTGTCTTGAAATGAGGACTCCTGTGGACCCCTTTGGTCTTTTTTTGCTATAAAAAGACTTCCTGTAGCAGTACCGCATAAAACAGGAGGTTCACAAGCCGTTGCCGCTGTGTGCTCAATTCCTGTCATATCGGCATCTGTTCTGTTGAGCATTGTCGCAACCTTCCAAGCCTCAAACTTACAAGTGTAGGACTGGTTTCCCACCTTTTCAATCCAACCATGATATTCCATAAAGTCACCAACGTATACAGGAGCAGTAAACTGAATATCTTTGTAACCTAAGAACAAGCTGATATCACCATCTACATAAACCATAAGCTCTGTACCCACATCACCCCATTGATTTACGATTCTGGCACCATTAACCAAATCACCTACATAATGTCCATCTTTTGCGCTCATCATTAGATGATGAACTACCTTTTTACCTACCATAATTACATTCTCCTTTCATTCCACAATATAGAATGGTTATTTAAATAATAGAAAATTAAATTCTTTTCTATTATAAAGAATATAGTTCTTATTGTCAACGTTATTTTTCTATTATTTATGTTTAAAATTTAATTGAATAGCTAGGCAACTTTTTAGATTAGACATGTAAATTTAATTTTTTAGTAATTTTCATAGCAACAAAACAAAATTTTCAACTAATACAGAATTTTGCAATATCAATTTTTTCTTTTGCATTGTTACCAGATTCATATTAGTGGCCAGAATAAAAGCAATCTTCTTCATTGAAATACCCACCTATTTAATTTTCTCAAAAAAAATATGCAAAAGCCAAATGACTCTTACACTTATGTTTATGATCTAACTACTGTATGCAGGATTTTCTCTATTTTCTTAATTAATTTAACTCTATTTAATCTTGCTTAATTGAGCATTGTTTGATTTTGATTGTCCCTTTTTACTTATCCTAATAATGCTCACAAATAGCTTAATAATCAAATCTCAACTTTTAATCAACAATTTACATTCTAAACAATCTACTGAAAGATTTAGGAAGAATGTAATCAATCTTCGGCACAAGCCTTATTATCGTTTTCTCTTAATTAGATCAACCTTTTTGCCTTAGTCCAAAGACGTAATCAAAATAAAGCCTGCATATTACCACTTTGAATTACTTAGTAACAGTATCATATTTAGAAAATTGCAATCAATGCTACTTTGTTGGCTTTCAAATTTTGTGCTAACCCTACAATACGCAGCAACCTTCAACTTTTTATTTTCTTCTTTGTAGAATGTATTCTTATAAGTTTTTTAATCAATCTATTTTCTAAAAATGAGGTGTAAAAAAACCGTGAGCTTTTTTACTCACGGCTTTCTTTTTTTTCTTTTAAATATTCTATTAGTTGCAACATGAAATAAACTCACAATTCCTTGAGAGGGCAAGAGAGATGTCATCCCCCTCACTGGTACCCCTTGGTAGATTCCCTGCAAACAGTAAACAGCATTCAGCTTTTTTAACAATAGCATTAATACTACAAATTGTTGGAACTAAATCTAAAACTACTTAGAAAATGGAGTGTAAAGTATCAACAAACTGTCCGTATTTCTTTATATCTTTAAGGTGAAATCGCTTTAATGCTTCCTTCTGTGAAAACAACGGTATTCCTATCCCTAGTAACACAGGAGCGATCTGAATTATCATACTATCTATCATATCATTATCTAATAAAGGAGCAATTATTATTTTCCTCCAACAATCCAGATATTTTAATCTTTTTCTAAATGTTTTACAAATTCTATACTATCGAAATTAATTGGAATAAACCCCTTCGATGATAAGTTTCCTTCATGTGTAAAAACATAGTTTTTTGTGGTCATCTATAAACTATCTATATTCTCCATATTTTTAAGTTCATTAAACGTCCTTTTTTCCATGATAGAATATCCATACTTTTATAGAAACTTTCATAATTAGTTTCTTCTAGTGATCCAGTTTGATAAAGCCAGCCCAAATTATGGTTCTTATCTGCAAAATAACCATCCAGAGTAATACAGCCATAAAAAAACACACTCATTTTTAATCCTTTCTAAATACGTATCAATTTAATATACTAAACTATAAATTAACAATTCTAGTAGGAATTATCCCTCCAATGAAAATTTAAGCCCTTACCAATAAACTGCATTTTTCTAATGCATTAAAAACATTCTAGAACCAACTAGTTCCTGTAGTTGTAATTTAATATGCACTTACTTAATGATACAGCTAACGAATAACGTGAATGACATTTTTCCGCGGCGCCGCAGGCCTGGATTCCTCTGACGCATAGCCCATAACAATAGTTCCATACACAATATGATTTTCCGGAATATCCAAATCTGTCAAAATCTCACGGACTAAAGGTATATGGTTAAGTCCCGGCAATTGATTCAACCAGCAAGAACCGATGCCCATGGAATGTGCAACCAGCATCATATTGCCGATAGCTAAGGCAGATTCCGGCATAGAGTTCCCATTGTTTTTTAGATTTGTTACAATTATAAAGGTAGGCGCATAATACAGGAAGTTCGCATTCTCATCCTTCGCTTTTTCAATCAGGCTCGCAACATATGGATGAGTTTCCTGCAAAACCGGAATAGATAAAAGGGTTTGACGAATAGCCTCATTAACCTTTTTGATTTTTGCCTTATTTTGTATCGCAGTAAATTTCCAGTTCTGCATCCCCATTGCATTCGGAGCGTAGCTACCAGCCATGAGAATGGTGTTCAAATCATCCTCCGGTATTTGCTCTTCTTTGAAAGCACGTATGCTTCTTCTTTCTAAAATGTTTTCTAAAATGGCATTCATAGTCAGTCTGCTTTTTAATAGTTCATAGATAGTACCACAAATCGGTTCCCAGTAGATATAAAGCAATAAAATGAGATTTATTTTATCATGTTCTAATGGATACATAGTTGTAAATATGAATTTCCGATCCACCGTCATCTAGTTGCACGAGGTTTTCCTTCGTATCAAGAGGGAGCAGTTCTGCCGCAGCAAGAGACTTATGCTTTATTAAGCTTATCATAACGTTGCTGCAAGTCGATAGACTAGAAGCGGGTTCTGATGATATTCCCATTATCCGGCCTGTGGGATCAAGCCGACTTCCAGCATCTTCTGAATATCCGCACTTAGAACCCCGATAACTCTGCCAGAAGCGAAACGTCTGAATATCCCGTTCCTTGTTCCCACTTTGAAACGGTTTTTTGCTGATGTTTGACGCGTCAGCAACATTTTTTTGTAAGGCCTTGCCCTTTTCTCAGATTCAATATCGGCTTTACTACCTTTCATCTATCGAACTTTGGTTTTATTCTTTATTATATTCAAATTCTTGAAACATAAATAGCGTGTGATGATTTTGCCAGTTGTGAGGGGACCACTTCCCGTAATCTGGCTGTTAAAATACTTTGCCTATTCAATGGCAGTTGCTATAAAAGAGATCCCTTTACGAGTATATGCCTTAATAGTATTTTGCACACCTAAACAACAATGCTCAGATATAGTTACGGGCTGCCTTCAGCTGCCCGTAACTGATACTTATCAGTAATTTGGACTATTATGGAGCGGTCAGCAACTTCTCGGACAAAATCTCCAATACTATACTATCACGGTTATGTCTTCTACCCTCAATATGCATCAATCGATAGCAGTCATCGGCTTCTTTTTTAAAATCTCTGTATACATAGGAAAATTATTATTCCATTTTTGGGCGGTCTGCCAATCTCCATAAATCAGCAGAGGAATACCACACCGATCACAATATTCACAAATAACAGCATACAGCCACCCAAATGCAGACATGGACGCCGATTCGGGATACGTTGCTTAGCCCCCTGATTCATTGTTCCTACAATGTTCTTCCATATTTGCAAAACAGGTTAATTGGGTGTAAGGCAGTCCTAAATCTAATTCTTATTTTTTCCTTACTGCCCTATTAGAGGAAGGCTTATTCCAGACAAGTACTTGCTCCGCTTCTGACAGCCGTCTGTCGAGATATAGAAACCATTGATGTCATTTTTAATATCCGTTTATTTCATCCACGTGACAACATCCTAAGTCTTTCCCAATCAGTAGTTGTTTTTCTGTCCATTTTTTCTCACCTCATAATTATCATAAACCAATTGTATTAAATTGGCAATCTACGCTCCCCAGACTATGGGCATAAAGGTCAAAAATTAACATCGCTTTTTTTGGGCAAATAAGTCCTTTTAAATATAATAGTAACAATTCTAACAAAAAAAATGAATATAGTTTTCAACAAACAAAATAATCCTTAAGCTTGTCTCTACTCTTATTAAGGACAATCTCATCTTTTTTAGATCATCAAATGTATTCTAGGTTCATCTATGTCATAACAATACCAGTCTCAGTAAGTTCTATTTTGGCCCTGTACATATTTTTGTGATAAAGATATTTACACTCCATTAAATATGAGATTCAAAGAATTGAAAAACAAATTAGCATCACTATCCCAAGTATGCTTGATTAATCGCTCCGGATTAAACGCGTTTCCTTTATTAATTAATAATACTCTGTATATTATTCACTTATTTTCTACAAGTAATTTATCGCGTATTAGTTTTACCGCAAATAAACCAATCTGCCATGATTAATACTATATCATGGCAGATTAAAATTGCAGACTCCAATCATATTTCGTTTTATTTTGACCACATCAAGTCTTGCTTATAATATTGATAATAAATAAAAAGCAAATTTCGTATCAACTGTTTTTATGAACTAGCTTATCAATAGAATTTTCAAGTCTACCACATTCAAATTTAGCTTACTTGCAAATTCAGCTTGCCAAATTGGTTCAGATAGCGTTACAATTCTGAAAACTTTGAGATATACTCCGCATTAAACGCCCGAACAACCTAAGTAATGCTATTTAAAGTCAGCCATATTATCAATTAGCCAGCCAATTGTGGAGGATTTCTACTTCTTACTCTTGTTACGTTTAAAATCCTCTGACATTTTTTTCAGGTCTTCCATGATTTCTAAGGTTTCTTTCGAGTAACTCACCATATGTTTTTTACTTTCTGCCTCATTTTGGCAGATAAAATCTCCTGCAATAATTCCATTTGCAATAAGTAAGGCTCCAGCACAGTCCAGATTATATACCAAATCATTATACGCAACATTGCTAATATCTTCTATCTTTTCAAGACCACTTTCAGTATAAACCTTTGATGAAACAACCAAATTACAAGCCTTCATCTTTCCATGTTCTGTTAATAAAGGATGGTTTGCCGTCACCTTCAGTGTACGCCCAGTTTCAGTTACAATACAGATAAGCGTCTCTTCATTCCCCTTATAGCTTTCGGTTACCACAACACTTCTTTTGTCGTTCGTCATGACCGAATCTCCGATTTGAATTTCACTAATCCTTTTCGTACTTCCGTCTGCCATTTTAATAAGTGTATCTTTGTGGAAGCATCCCCACTGAATATAAATATAGGGGATTACTACCTTATTATTCTTGGATTTATTATACTCTCCTTCGGAAGGCGGAGTTGCCTCACTGTTGATGCAAAGACCCAGCTCAATAACTATCTCGTCGCCTTTGTCATCTTTCATTCTTTGACCATTGTCGTCAAGCCTATAAAATTCATATCTGAAACTCCACCTAAGCTGGGTATCAGTGATATATGTCCCATCATAATATCTTGATTTATCTAAATAAGCCCTCCAATCTTTATTGAAGTTAAAATCAACCCTATAGCAGTTCGTCACTGGATCTTTTGTATATCTAAAATAATTATTTAACTCATCTAGATTGTTATAGGAATAATTAACAACGGTTTCTTCTTTATAAACAAGCTTCAGCCCAACAACACTGGAAAATCCTTTGGGTTCAAGAAATGATGCCACCTTAAAATATCCAGAAATGGGCAAAATAGTCTTTACTTTATTTCCAATAATTTCTATTTCAGGTGCATCATAGGAATAATCCGCCTTCTCGCCGTTTTTCGGGGTCCTATCATATACAATGTTAATATACTTATTCGTTACATTTTCGCTTTTAATTTTGGGGTTATCAACCACAAATTCCGTAATACTTTTTTCTCCGTTCACTAATGTATAATTAGCTGTTTTCACATTACTTGAACCACAGGTATTATCAGGATATACATAATAATATTTAGATGTTACCAATATTTCATGATCATTAAAACTTCCCACTTCTGCTACCTTACATGCCAATGTACTTACCAAATCTGAATATTTAATATAACTACTGTCAGAATCAATCATGACACCCTGTGTGGTATCAATCATTTCAGATGTTACCATTATCATCGCAGCATTCTTTACTGTACCTGAAGAATCACATGCAATATATGGCTCTGGTTGTGCCCCAAAATTGCTTCTCAAACTTTTTTTCGGGTTCCCCTCTATCCTAATTGCACCCATATTAAAGCCAATACTTTTTGCATCATCTGGACTTTCTTCTTTATTACTTGATGACATCATTTTTTTCTGAGTATTTAAAACAGCTTTATACAATGCGGGGTACTTTTCCTTTGCTGCGTGTGCACCACCGAAATCTTCAAAAAATGCCTCTACATGCTCCTGTTTTTTCAAGTTCAGCTCAAGAACAGTATCCCTTTTTATTTCTTCCCCTGATTTTATAGTGGTTATTTTGCCTGCCTTTCCCTCAAGACCACGATTTCCTGGGGTACCATCTTTTCCATTTTCAATATTGGAACTGTATGCACCATTTTTTCCTGCTATGCCACCTGAGCCGCCTTCCCCGGGAAGTCCCGGGTCATTTTTCGTTGTCAACTCTTTTCCATTTGTTGAATTCCATTTTATGGTCAAATTACATCCCTGCCCACCATTTCCGCCATTGGCACCATTTCCACCATCTCCACCTTTTCCACCTTGTATTGCCACTTTATTTTCTTCGTCATAGTCCTTCCCTGAGGCTGGCTTTCCGTCTCCGCCATCTCCGCCTTTTCCACCCTTTCCCCCATTTCCACCCTTACTTCCGGTATTAAGTATGGAAAGATCAATTTGTGTATCATTTATAATCAGCATTAAATCAGGTCTTGATTTTCCTGATTCACCTGGCGTTCCGTTCCCACCGTTGCCTCCATTTCCGCCGATTCCACCCTCTCCGCCTTTTCCGCCATCTCCTCCATCTTCGCCATCTCTACCGGTAACAATGATGTCATAGTCCCAACCTTGAGTCGTAACTGGCTTACCAAACCTCATGTTTCTGCTAACCTTGATTGAATCATCACTAGGAAGAATCTTGTTAATGGTAAACTTTGAGCCACATCTAATTTCAATATATCCACCTTGTTCAAAATAGATTGTATCATACTCCATAGGCTGGCTTGTATCTGATACAATAAGTGGAAAATCCTTTGATACAGTAGTAATTCTTTTTGCAGTGAAACGCATAAAAATTCCCTCCTTTTACATTAAGTATTATTATTGTTATTGAAATTTACAGATCCAAGCTGCCCATTTATTTACCAACGACGGCATCCGCAGCCATATAGGCATGTTGATTCCTCCTCCTGCAAGCCTATCAATCGTGTACGTGGTACAATTAGGGCCAAATGGGCTAATTTCCTTAAATGCTGGTGCATTTCTATAATTTGCAACAGTTTGCACTCCATTATTTGTGAATTTCTGCATCGCGCTTGGATTTACCTGCATGGCGTGCTCTCCCATACTTCGACCACCATACTGGTTTACTCTATATGCCAAATCACTCACTTCTCCAGGGCCTCTTGCTCCTCTGACTCCATAGCCGAAATCGGTATATCTTTTTGGTGTTACAGCATTTTCATATGTTGTATGAAGATGTCCATATCTTCCTATGCTAAAATTTTCTACTCCAATTGTATTCTGTGCATTACGCCCTATAAAGGCTCGATTATTTCGCAATGAACTACTCATTCCTGAGAAACCTGCAGCAACACCACCGACAACACACCCGATTGTGACATTCATCTCCCAGTTATCAAAGAAATCTCTAGAATGATTGATATTAATTAGTCCATTGGACACAAGGGAATCCGTACCACCTACCACAATTCCCACGCCTATGTCAACAAGGCCTGAAGCGGTAGCACCAATAACCGGAGTAATTGCCGTTATACCTGCTCCAATTC
>JAEZPX010000261.1 GCA_023413275.1 Bacillota bacterium
GCTATGGTTGGTCTACTAGGGGGGATTTGTGCAGGAGCCGCTTACACCTTCGTGCGAGCAATGGGGCAAAGGGGGGTGCAGGGATCCGTAATCGTATTCTTTTTTTCCGCCTTCTCCTGTTTGGTTACATTGCCCTACTTAGTCTTTCAATTCCATCCCATGAGCCTCTACCAATTAGCTATGCTGCTTCTTACAGGCCTTGCCGCCACTGGTGGGCAATTTGGTATTACTGCCGCCTATTGCTATGCACCTGCAAAGGAAATCTCTGTTTTTGACTACTCACAAATTCCCTTTGCGGCTTTATTAGGTTTTGTTTTTTTCGGTCAAATTCCCGATATATTTAGTTGGCTAGGCTATTTAATTATTTGCGGTACCGCTCTTGCAATGTTTTTATATTTAAACGAACACTTCCATAAAAGTAAAGAAGTCATTACCAAATTATAAAGGTAAGATTTCTCCGTAAGTTAATCTATATGCATGTGATAAGATGTCCACTTCAAATTTTTAATTGCACTTTTATTTTATTTCTCGTTATATGTAACAAGAGCGCAAATCAACGGTTTTTGTATTGAAGGCCACTAGAAAATAATAATCTCTATTTCAACTTCATCACAATAAAAACCGATGATTTCATCGCCGCATTTCAGCTCATTCCACAAAAAACCCCGAAAACACAATGTTTTCGGGGTTTTTATTCTGGCTTTTAATTACTTCAATGTAATCTTTGCGCCTACTTCTTCCAACTTAGCTTTGATAGCTTCAGCTTCTTCTTTGGAAGCCTGTTCTTTCAGAACCTTAGGAGCGCCGTCTACAGCTTCCTTAGCTTCTTTCAAGCCAAGGCCTGTTACTTCACGAACAACCTTAATAACTTTGATCTTTTCAGCGCCAACTTCTGTCAATTCAACGTCGAATTCTGTTTTTTCTTCTGCTGCTGCTGCAGGGCCAGCTGCTACTGCTACACCAGCTGCTGCGGATACGCCGAATTCTTCTTCTGCTGCCTTTACCAAATCATTCAGTTCTAATACTGTAAGCTCTTTTACAGCTGCAATAATTTCTTCAATTGTCAATTTTGCCATTTTAAAGCACCTCCGATTAATTTTTGTATATACCCATTCTCAACAAATAGGTAATTTTTTTTGATTGATTATTCTGCTGCCGCATCTTTCTTTGCGATCTGATCGATAACGCGTGCGAAAGAGGACATAGGGCTCTTGAAGCTGCCCAAAAGCTTGGAAAGCAACACTTCTCTGGAAGGGATATCAGCAACAAGCTTCATGCCTTCAGCGTCATATACAACGCCTTCAATTACACCAGCTTTAAATTCCAAAGCCTTTGCATCTTTTGCAACCTTGTTCAAGATTGCTGCTGCTGCAGTTGCTTCGCCATAGCTGAATGCGAATGCACTAGGGCCGGACAGATACTGATCCAAACCTTCAAACTGTGTACCTTGAATTGCAAAGTGCACCATTGTGTTTTTGTAAACTTTATAGTCAACACCTGCTTCTCTCAGCTGCTTTCTAAGAACTGTGTCCTGATCAACAGTCAAGCCTCTTGCGTCTACCATTACTACGGAAGCCGCTTTTTCCAGCTTTTCTTTGATTTCATTAACGACAACCTGTTTTTGTTCAATCTTTGCCATGTTTACACCTCCTTAAATCCTTTATAGATAAAGAAAGCCTCTTTGCACATAGACAAAGAGGCTTATAGCTCAATTTCAGCAATCTCCTCGGCAGGATTTATGCAAAATGCACCTGCTGTCTACGGCACTATTCGGTTTTTTCTTTTCAACTTGTTTATTATACTAAATAACCAAGCATCCGTCAAGAGCTTTCTTCGAGATTACTCAGAAATTTTCGCAGGGTTAACCTTTACACCAGGGCCCATTGTTGTAGATAAAACTACACTCTTTAAATACTGACCCTTTGCTGCGGAAGGTTTTGCTTTTATGATAGCACTCATCAGCGTCTGGAAGTTTTCTTCCAGCTTCTCGGAACCAAAAGATACCTTGCCTACGGGAACATGAATGATATTTGTCTTGTCCAAACGGTATTCAATCTTACCTGCTTTAATATCGTTAATAGCCTTTGTAACGTCCATCGTTACAGTACCAGCCTTGGGGTTAGGCATCAAGCCTTTAGGACCCAATACACGGCCTAAACGACCAACAACACCCATCATGTCAGGTGTTGCAACAGCAACATCGAAACCAAACCAGTTATCATTCTGGATTTTGGGGATCAAATCTTCTGCTCCTACGAAATCTGCGCCAGCTGCTAAAGCTTCTTCTGCTTTATCACCTTTTGCGAATACCAATACACGAACTGTTTTGCCTGTACCGTGTGGAAGAACAACAGCACCACGAACCTGCTGATCAGCATGTCTGCTGTCAACACCCAAACGAATATGCGCCTCTACTGTTGCATCGAACTTTGTTACAGATGTTTTCTGAACCAAATCGATTGCGTCATTTGTATCGTAAAGCATTGCCTTATCAACGAGTTTTGTAACCTCGTTATATTTTTTTCCTCTTTTCACTTTCGTGACCTCCTTATGTGGTAATATCGGGAGAATTCCCTCCCACTTCTGCCGTCAAATCAGTCGGCTATTATTCTTCAACAACGATACCCATGCTTCTTGCTGTACCGCAAATCATGCTGTATGCAGTATCAATATTGGCTGCATTCAAGTCGGGCATTTTCAGCTCTGCAATTTCCATAACCTTAGCTTTGGAAACCTTTGCAACTTTTGTTTTATTGGGTACACCGGAACCGGATTCAATACCGCAAGCCTTCTTCAACAGAACTGCTGCAGGGGGTGTTTTTGTAATGAAAGTGTAGCTTCTATCCTGATATACAGTAATAACAACAGGGATAATTAAACCTGCCTGAGAAGCTGTTCTTTCATTAAATTCTTTACAAAAGCCCATGATGTTTACACCATGCTGACCTAACGCAGGACCAACAGGAGGAGCGGGTGTTGCCTTCGCTGCTGGAATCTGTAATTTGATATAACCTGTTACCTTCTTTGCCATGATTGGCACCTCCTATAAATGTGGTAATTAGCGGGGATTTTCCCTCCCACCTGGCGGCTTGCCGCCTTATGAAACGTTGACTTTAAATCTTGGTGATCTGAGTGAAATCAAGCTCAACCGGTGTTTCTCTGCCGAAGATGGAAAGACTGACCACAACGATTTTCTTATTGGTATTGATTTCTTTAATCTGACCAACAGAATCCGCAAAAGGTCCGGAAACAACACGGACAGGCTCGCCCAATGCTATATCAAGATTTTCCACCTCGCCACCAATACCCATTGCTCTTACTTCCATATCGGTCAAAGGCACAGGCTTGGAACCGGGGCCAACAAAACTTGTAACGCCTCTTGTGTTTCTGACTACATACCAGGTTTCATCGTTCATAATCATTTTTATCAGCACATAGCCGGGAAAGACCTTGCGCTGAACAGTTTTTTTCTGTCCGTCCTTAATCTCCACAACATCCTGCAAAGGTACACTGATCTCGTGAATTTGATCTTGCATGCCTCTGTTTTCAACCGTTTTTTCAATATTGGCTTTTACTTTGTTTTCATACCCAGAATAGGTATGTACAACGTACCATTTTGATTCGGCAGATATTTTAATTTCTTCTGGCTTGTTGATTTCTTCAGACATAATACCATCCTTTTTCTACTCGATTTGTCTTAACCCAAAAGTCCGATAATCCCACTGTATCCGGCTGAGAATACCGAATCCATACAAAAAATGAGAACACCGAGAATTAGGGAAGTAACAATAACGGTAAACGTTTTCTTCGCAATTTCAGGACGGCTGGGCCAAATAATTTTTTTAAATTCAGCCTTGTACTCCGCGAAGCCATCTCTGTCACTGTTTTTCTTTACTTGCTTCGGCTTTGCTTGTTTCGTTTCGCTCGTTTGGTTAATGTTTTGCTTTTCTTCCATACGTTCACTTCCTTTGTCGGAATTTCCCCTACTTACTTTGTTTCTTTGTGTAATGTATGGGCTTTACAGAACTTACAATACTTTTTGATTTCCATTCTGTCAGGCATAGTTTTCTTGTCCTTGGTAGTGCTGTAATTTCTCTGTTTGCACTCTGTGCAGGCTAAGGTAATTCTTGTTCTCAAGCTCTCCACCTCCATTGCTGATGATATTTTTTTGTACATAAAAAAAAGACCTGCGTCTTCTAGTTCAGAATAACACAAGTCTATTTCAATTGTCAACAACAATTCATGGAAAATACAACTTTTTTCTGCAAAATGAGCAGTATTTGCAAAAATATGTTATTGATTGTTTATAAACTCTTCCAAAGCCTCTGCCAACTGATCGGGACAGCTGCTTTCTCTCATCCCACAAGAGATCCCCTTTAACCTCTTTGCAGCCTCGTCTGGCGTCATACCCTCAGCCAATGCTGCCAAGCCCTTATGGTTGCCATCACAGCCGCCAATAAAGGATACGTTTTTCACCACACCATCTTCTACATCAAATTCCAACTTCGTGGCACAAATCCCTTTCGTATTATAGCTATAATGCATCCTTTATCCCCCTTGCTTTTCGAATACTGTAACAGCATATCACACAATCAGGCATAATTCAATATTTTTCAGCTTCCTCTGTTGGCTTACCCGGTTCAAAAAGCCACATCCCAGCTAGTTGTGCCTTTTAAATCACACTTGATTATCATAAGCACAAATTTTCTTTTTTGTAGAAGTTAGAAAATTCACGTTTTTCAGCTGAAAAACTGTTTGAAATTAAAGTGGCATTATTATAGGAAGAAAGTCATGGAATTCTGTCTTATTTGCGACAATTCCTCTATGTGAAAATTTCTACCAATCCAACCTTAAGACAATGGGCTTATGTCAAATTCCTATCGAGGATTTTGTCGATAAAAATTGAGAAATCTTTATTATCTCATCCTACTCCCTATTAAAATCAATTCAAATTTATTGTATAATATTACATTTTTTTATGTTTTTTTCTTTGCAATTTTTAAATATCCCTTGCACATTGTAATATTTTGATATACAATAGGCTTTGTAGAATGAAGAAGGAGGTGTTTTATAATGGCTCACAAAATCGGACCTGAATGTATCGGTTGTGGCGCTTGTGCTGGCGAATGTCCTACAAGCTGTATCGTTGACGCTGGCGGTGTTTTTGAAATTAAATCTGCTGATTGCATCGATTGCGGTACATGTGTTGGTGCCTGTCCTACAGGTGCAATTAAACCCGAATAATTTTTACTTAGAAAAGTGGGCTTATTGTCCACTTTTTTATTTTATAGGCTTATACCAATCCCCTTAATACAATAGGTTTACAAGCATGCTATATAAAACAATATTTTTCTGTAAGATTTTTTCTATCCTCTTTTTACAGTAGATAGATATTCTTCTCCTTAATAAAGACAATGAAAAGCCATCCCCTTTTCAAGCTACATTCGAAATTATCAAATTGCGTTTCTATATATTCGAGGTTTTCTACAGAGATAATTCCAATCTTATACTCATTTTAGTATTAGGAATTTCACCTCTTTTGTAAAATCATCTCTCACAAATTATTTATCCCTTACCTATTCTGTATCCCCAAACATATCTCTTTTTAAATAACCGCTATCTTTCTAAATTCTCTTAATTTTTAAATATGCACATAAAATCATATACTGTCTGCTCTCGCATTTTTATTCATTTTTATACACGTTATTTTATTTTGAATCAATCATATATTAGTTACGTAGCTTAAAATATTTGCTTCACGGATTGCCCATTCAATTAAAATCATTTTTAATTATCACAAAAACGCAAAAACCCCCCTGCAAAAATGCAGGGGGGTTAATCTATTAGGAACCAACCTATTTTTTCATCTTCCCCATCTGTTTAACCCTTAAATAAACAGATTTAAATTGTTACATCCAGAAATGACGCCCTTGTCATCTCGTCGTTTTGTTTGGTTATTATACCAAACCTTGAGCCATCATAGCAGCAGCAACTTTCTTGAAGCCTGCAATGTTAGCGCCTGCTACCAAGTCATAGCCTAAGCCATATTCTTCAGCTGCTTCCACAGATACAGCGTGAATGTTTTTCATGATACCTTTCAACTTTTCATCTACTTCTTCAGCAGACCAGTTGTATCTCATGGAGTTCTGAGCCATTTCCAATGCGGAAACTGCTACACCACCAGCATTTACAGCCTTAGAAGGACCAACAACCAAGCCCTTGCTCTGGATGAATGTCAATGCTTCGTTTGTTGTAGGCATATTTGCAACTTCGATGTAGTATTTTGTGCCATTGTCAATGATCTTCTGAGCTTCGTCCATGTTGATTTCATTCTGTGTTGCACAAGGCATGCAGATATCAACTTTAACTTCCCAAGGTTTTGTTTTAGCAACAAACTTGCAACCAAATTTGTCAGCATAATCCTGAGCACGGTCACGACCGGAAACTCTCATTTCAACTAAGAAGTCAATTTTTTCAGGTGTTACAACACCATCGGGATCATATACATAGCCGTCAGGACCGGAAATTGTTACAACTTTACCGCCCAATTCAGCTACTTTCTGGCAAACACCCCAAGCAACGTTACCGAAACCGGAAATTGCAACAGTTTTGCCCTTCATTGTATCGCCCAAGTGAGTCAATACTTCATTTACATAGTAAGTAGCACCAAAGCCTGTAGCTTCAGGTCTAATTAAAGAACCACCAAACTCAAGGTTCTTGCCTGTGAGAACACCGTTCTCCCAAACGCCTTTGATTCTCTTATACTGTCCGTAAAGGAAACCAATTTCTCTACCGCCAACACCGATATCGCCAGCAGGAACGTCAACGTCAGGTCCAATATGTCTGTAAAGTTCTGTCATGAAAGCCTGGCAGAATCTCATGATTTCCATGTCGCTCTTACCTCTAGGATCGAAGTCGGAACCACCTTTACCGCCACCGATAGGCAAACCTGTCAAGCTGTTTTTGAAGATCTGTTCAAAACCAAGGAACTTGATGATACCAATGTATACGGAAGGATGGAAACGAAGACCGCCCTTGTAAGGACCAATTGCACTGTTAAACTGTACTCTGAAACCACGGTTAACCTGCACTTTGCCAGCGTCATCAACCCATGTTACTCTAAAAGAAATAGCTCTTTCAGGCTCTACGATTCTTTCCAACAAACCTGTTTTTTCATATTCAGGATGTGTTTCTACTACTTTCTCAATAGAGTGAAATACTTCTTCTACTGTCTGGATGAATTCGGGCTCACCAGCATTACGTTTTTTAACCTGTTCGATTACACTTGCCATATAAGCGTTCATAACTCATTGCCTCCTACATTTGTCTTTTCTTTAACTTTTTTTTAACGCTAAGACCTAAAAAAAATACTTCGCCGTTGAAGCATCTTTTAATAAAAAACTTGGCAATTTCTTCTTTTATTTTAACAACAAAGCATCCATTACCTTGTTTTACGTTGATATTATAACACACTTTTTTCTTTTGTGTAGGACTTTTTTGAAGTTTTATCTTTATTTTTACACAAATTTTATGCCCTAGAATTATGCAAAAAAACGTTTAATATTTATTTTGATATAATTCCCCTTTTATGACATAAAAATACACAAAAAACATAATGTTTACACAGTATTTGTATACAGAATGTACTACGTGTGTTTTTTTAAGAAAACACCCCTTGTTTCTTACTCATATATTATCCCTGTTGTTTGAGAAGCGCTTTGTTTTTTTCTCCTCTTCTGTTATCATTTCCACAAAAAAGTGCAATTATAAGAAAAATTCTTATAATTGCACAACTTTTTATTTTTTATTGAAAAAACCCATTTTCCCTTTGTTATCTTCGCCCATGGTATCAGCCATAAACTCAATATATCTTCCCGTACCAATGGCAACACAGCTAACTGCATCTTCAGCCACCATGGCATTTATGCCGGTTTTACTTTGAATCAGTTTATCCAACCCATATAATAAACTGCCGCCCCCGGTCATAACAATTCCACGTTCAAAAATATCGGCAGCCAATTCAGGTGGTGTGCGCTCCAAAACGCCATGCACCGCATCAGAAATTGCTAATGCAGATTCTAGAAGCGCTTCCATCATCTCATCTGAGGTAACTGTAATATTTTTGGGCAAGCCCGTAATTAAATTTCGACCCCTTACATCCATGGTTACAGGCAAAGAACGTTCAAAGACTGTACCGATCTCAATTTTTAAATCTTCCGCTGTTCTTTCACCAATTAAAACGTTATGTTTCTTTCTCATATAACGAATAATTGCATCATCAAAGTTATCACCGGCAATCTTTAAGGAATAGCTCACAACGGCCCCTCCCAAAGAAATTACAGCAATATCTGTGGTTCCGCCACCGATATCCACCACCATGCTTCCGCAAGCTCTGGAAATATCAATACCAGAACCAATGGCTGCTGCAATGGGCTCTTCAATAATGTGAACCCTTCTTGCACCCGCCTGTCTCGTTGCATCCTCTACTGCACGTTTTTCTACCTCCGTTGCACTGCTTGGTACGCACACAGCAATGGTAGGCTTCACAAAAGAACGTTTCCCTAATGCTTTCTCGATAAAATACTGTAACATTTTTTCCGTTACATCAAAATTTGATATAACGCCTTCTCTTAATGGACGAATTGCAACAATATTGCCTGGAGTTCTCCCCAGCATTCGTCTCGCTTCTTCCCCAACAGCCAAGATGCTGTTGGAATCTTTATCAATGGCAACCACTGAAGGTTCACGAATTACGATTCCCTGCCCCTTGATATAAACCAGCACACTGGCTGTGCCCAAGTCTATCCCTATGTTATCGCCAAAACTCATAAAATTGAACATGATGACGCTCCTTTGTCCCTTTAAACTCTCTGTATTCTTACAGTATACTGGAAACATACTGTTCTGAAAAGATGTATTTTACAAAAAAACCATTATTTGACCTTTTCTCTAAATTTTCTCATCCAACACTGAAATACCCTCTTTCAGCTGAGTATCATCTGCCACAGGTATTTCTTTCGCATCTTCATAACCAGCAGGCAGTTCAACCACCTTATCCGGCGTAATTCCTGTACCGTGGATAGAGGTTCCGTTGGGCGTAAAATATTTTTGAATGGTAATGTTTAATCCTGAACCATCAGGCAAGGTGAATAATCGTTGTACTAAGCCTTTGCCAAAGGTTTGGGTTCCCACCAATGTGGCAACTCCCATATCCTTTGCTGCCCCCGCAAAAATTTCTGAGGCACTGGCACTGTTGCCATTTACCAAAACAACCATGGGAATATTTAAATATTTATCATCACAAATAAGTTCTTCCCGCTTTCCTTCTTTATCCTCAGTATAAACCATAACGCCCTTAGGTAAAAGCTCATCCCCAATCAAATACACAGAACGAACCAAACCCCCGGGATTATTTCTTAAATCAAGAACCAATCCCTTCATTCCTTGTGCTTGCAATTCCTTTAAAGCCGCCATAAACTGATCATAAGTGTTTTCTTTAAAACCACTGATACGAATATATCCTTTTTCTTTATCCAGCATTCTGCTTTCAACACTTTTCATGATAACGTCTTCTCGTTTTAGAGTAAACGTTTGGTTTGAACCAGTAGATGGTCTAAAAACATCCATCTTTACTGTACTACCCACAGGGCCTCGCATCTTCTCCGCCACATCATTTAAAGTAAGGCCGGTAACATCCTGGCCATCAATCTTTTTAATAATATCTCCGGCCAAAACCCCCGCTTTTTGGGCAGGGTATCCCTCCATTAAAGAATAAACCACTACGTCTCCATCTTCCGATTGAAACACCGTTACACCAATGCCCTCAAAATGTCCACCTGTGTTTTGCAGATATTTTTCTAAATAATCTTTTGTCATATAATATGTATACCTGTCTCCAACACCCGCTACCAAGCCTGTAAACATGCCCTCATCCAGCATATCCTTATCCAAGTCATCCACATAATATCTATCTAAAAAATCTTCAATCACATCCATTTTCGCCGCCTTAGACATACCAATGTCAAAAGGCAGATACTGCCAAGGCACCCACTGTTGAACAAGGGCGGTTCTTCCCACCATGGAACACACTAACATCACCGCTACCGCAGCGCCAAACCCTTTCCAAAAATCCTTTTTCATTCATTCATTCGCCTCGTTTTCCTACGACTTTCTTTTATCCTATGAATTGCCTGTGAAAAACATACCCTATGACTCTCATGAAAAAACCATCCTGCCTCGTCTTTTTTGAAAAGTTGCTCCTGCAAACGCATTGCCATCGCACTGCTCTTCTCAAAAAGCTTTTCCGCCCGGATGGTTCTCATTTTTATACCTGTAAATGCTTACGTATGGAAGTCACACTGCCAATTACACCTAAAAGAACGCCAAAGACCAACGCCACTGGGAATAACACAATAAAAATATCACCTGTAAGCAAAAATTGTATCATCTTAATTACAGGGAAATAGCTATACAGTGAGCTAATTACCTTTGCATAAATGGGCATACCAACTAGTAAAGGAATGACCGCCCCAACCAAGCCGATAATTACACCCTCAATGATAAACGGCCATCTGATAAACCAGTCAGTTGCGCCTACGTATTTCATGATATTAATCTCAATCCTTCTGTTTACAACAGAAATTCGGATCGTATTCATAATAATCATGATAGAAATAGCACCTAAAATCAGCATGACTAAAATACTGGCAATATTAAATACCTTGTTGGCCTTCATAATCAACTCTGTTTCCGTCTGACCATGGCGAATATTATCAATGCCATCAATGCCCTTCAGCGCCGCCAATACACTGCCCTGATTATCTATGCTGTCCAAAGTAATTTGGAATGAGTGAGATAAGGGATTGTTTGTTTCATCCAGACCTTCAAAAATATCCTCATCTGCGCCCCAATCCTTCTTTAAAGCTTCCAGAGCATCACCGGGAGAAATATATTGCACGTCCAAAACGTGGTCTATCTTTGAAATTGTTGTCTTCATTTCCTCAATTTCCTGGCTGGTAGGATTGCCACCCAGAAAAACAGAAATTCCTATAGAATCTTCCATTTGCTGTAAAATATGCTGCAAATTCGATGCAACGCAGTAGGAGAAAGACATTATAGAAATACAGGCCATTACCGCTACAATGGAAGCCACTGTCATCAGCAGGTTTTTCTTTAATCCACTAAGGCCTTCTTTAAGAAAATATTTAATTGTACTAGGCCTCATCGCTATACCCACCTTTTTTAATATCTCTGACAATTTGTCCTTGTTTTAAGGTAACAACCCTCTTTTGCATATCATCCACAATATCTCTTGCGTGAGTTGCCATTACAATGGTAGTTCCCCGCTTATTAATATCGTCTAACAACTGCATTATGCCCCAAGCTGTCTCAGGATCAAGGTTACCCGTAGGTTCATCACAAATCAAAATGGGTGGATTATTTACAATCGCCCTTGCCAATGCAGTTCTTTGCTGTTCACCACCGGAAAGCTGATTGGGATAGCTTCTTCCTTTTTTTCCAAGGCCAACCAATGCCAATACAGCAGGAACATTTCTGCGAATAATACGGCTGGGTGCCTCAATTACCCGCATGGCAAATGCAACATTTTCATACACGGTTTTATTAGGCAATAATCGGAAATCCTGAAATACTACCCCTAAATTTCGGCGAAGATAGGGAACTTGATTCCTACTCAATTCATTTGTTTTCACACGGTTAATGGTAATATCTCCCGTTGAGGGTTCCAGTTCCTTTAAAAGCAGCTTTATTAGGGTAGATTTCCCTGAGCCGCTGGAGCCTACAATAAATACAAAATCACCTTTTTCAATATGTAGGTTTAAATTTTCAACTCCACGGGAGCCGTTTGGATATGTTTTCGTTACGTTATTGAGCCATATCATTAACGTATCTTCCTTTCTTCCAGTTAATTTTAAAAAATATGAACAAATATTTCATATTTCGTCATTTTTCCTTACAATGCATTCTAAAGTATAGCATAAAACGCCTATACGGACAACCCTAAACCACCATTCGAATTCTTGGAAATTATTAAAAATTTGTTAATTAGTCGTTTCAGTCCACTGATTGCCCTGGGATTTATAACCTGACTCCCAAATAGACAGCTTCTTCCAAAATAAAAAAGCAGATAGTTTCCCAAAGTCTCCAATGGAAAACTATCTGCTCTTCATTCATAATATTGAATTAAATCAATAAACCATCTTATCCATATAAATCATATATTTGCTTACCATTAAGGTAATCTTGAAAATAATTGCATCATCGAAATTTCTTAAATCCAACCCTGTCATCTTCTGAAGTTTATCTAATCTGTAAACCAAGGTGTTTCTATGAATATACAGCTGACGGCTTGTTTCAGATACATTCAGGTTGTTTTCAAAGAATTTGTTCACCGTTGCCAAGGTTTCGTCATCAAAATCATCCATTGTTAAGCCATGGAGAACTTCCTTAATAAACATACGGCAAAGGGGCAAAGGCAGCTGATAAATCAGACGGCCAATTCCAAGCTTTTCATAATTTACAATAAACTTATCAGTCTCAAATATTTTGCCTACTTCCAAAGCCATTTTGGCCTCTTTATAAGAACGAGAAACATCTTTCAGATCACCCACAATGGTACCGCTGGAAATATAAACACGGCTGTTTGTTTCGGCGTTTAAAGTTTCCTCAATGCTCTTGGCAAAGCGGTCAATATCATCAGCAGATTCCTTGTCTTTTAATTCTTTCACCAAAATAATACTGTGCTCATCCACAGCTGTCACAAAATCCTTAGTCTTTGCAGGGAAAACACTTCTCACAATCTCAACTACATTCATTTCCTTATCGATATTTGTTTCAATCAAATATACAATACGGTGAACATTGTTTTCGATATGTAGCTTTTTCGCACGGCTGTAGATATCTACCAAAAGCAGATTATCGAGCAACAAGTTCTTGATAAAATTGTCTTTATCATATCTTTCTTTGTAAGCCACCAGCAAGCTCTGAATTTGGAAGGAGGCAATTTTACCAATCTGGTAACCGGCCTCGTCCTCACCCTTTACCTGAATTACGTACTCGGGCACACCATTGTCATAGATTTTGAAATATTGATAGCCCAAAATCAACTGACTTTCTGCAGGGGAGCTAATAAAATTCTCCACAGCATCAATCTGCCGTCCAATCATGTTTTCCTCGGTTGTGGCGATTACTTTTCCTTCTTTTTCCACCACGCTTAATTCCTTACGGGTGATGTTCTTTAAACCATCAATTGTGCTTTGCAAAATCTGATTGGAAATCATTGCCCTCTCTCCTCAAATTAGTATTTTTATTTCTCTTTATCCTGAAACATCAGCCTTTGGGTAACATAAAGACTGTAAAATATGCCGAAAAGATACCATTTCATCTATTGATAAAATAGCCTAATCCTATTTTATAACATAATCACAAAAAAATAAAGAGAAATTACAAAAAAAACATACAAAATCTCTTTGTATTTAAATTTTTCATAAAAAGAGATAGTTTTTTTTATTTAAACTGTCTGAGACGCTCAATTTTTGTACCGAAACGGATACAATAAAAACAAAAATTTACTGTAATTTTTTACTTTTGCATCATACCCTCCCCTAAAACTTCCCGAATATCGGTGACAAGCAAAATCGCATTTCTGTCAATATTCATGATAATGCTTTTAGCTCCTTGTATCTCTTTTTGCGAAAAGATACAAAACAGGATTCCCCGTTCGTCGGCACCAAGGTTTCCTTTTCCACAAAATTTAGCCGCATCCCTTGCTAACCTTAGGTTTAAAACACTGGCTATTTCTTGTGCATCTTCGGAAATAACAATTGCAGCCCTTACTACGTCGCCACCTTCTAATACCCATTTCGTACATCTTTCGGTTATAAAAACAGAGAGTATGGCGTACAAACCGCTAATTCCACCAAACATTAGCATACCTGCTGATATAACCACCGCATCCATAATAAATATTTTTTTGGAAATGGAAGGCCTGGGCCAAATTTTCTGCATCAAGTATGCGGCTAAATCAACCCCACCTGTTGTTCCCCCACAGCGTAAAACCAAACCAATTCCAATTCCCACTAGCGTGCCGCCGTATACTGATGATATCATATAATCGCCTGTGTAAAAGGTAATGTCCTGCACCAAAAAAAGCATCAATGAAAATAAAAGAGAGGTCAAAATTGTTTTTCCAACAAATCGACCTCCCTGCATTTTCCAAGCCGCAAGAAAAAGAGGAAAGTTCAATACAGCATTCACCAACCAAAGGGGCGTGGGGAATCCAAGCTGTGCCGAAGTAAAAGCATTGAGCATAATACCGATACCTGTTACGCCTCCGGCAACCAAATGCGCCGGCTCTAAAAAGCATTGAATGCCAATGGCCATCAGCAGTGTTCCGCAAATACTTAATACAATATCCTCTATTTTCTTTTCATACATAATATTATCTCCGCTTCCTCATTTTCAGGACTGTGAAAGCAAAAATAGGTAAACGCATCATTCTGCGCCATCTGGTGGGCTGTGTAATCAGGCGATAAAACCATTCCAAACCAAGCTTTTGAAATAGCTTCGGTGCCCTCTTTACATTTCCTGCCATTACATCAAAGCTGCCGCCCACGCCAATGGAAACTCTTGCTCCAAAAAGACGCATATTTTCATATATCCATTTTTCTTGTTTGGGCGCTCCCAGTCCTACTAACAGTATGGACGGAGATAATTTTTTTATGTCATGAATTATCTTTTTTTCTTCTTTTCCATCAAAGTATCCATTGTGAATTCCAACAATTTTCAACCCAGGATATTTTCTTGTCATTCTCCTTGCCGCTTCCGCCGCAACACCGGGGGCTCCGCCAAAAAAGTAAAAGGTATGATCCGTTTCTGCCAATTCAGAGAAAAGATTTTGGGTTAAGTCATACCCTGCCACCCGCTCCTTCAAGCGAATAGAGCTGTATTTCGAAGCCCAAACTACACCAATTCCATCAGGCACAACCATATCCGCTTCCCGCAAAATAGACATCAGCTCCTGATCCTTCTGAGCTTCCATCACTATCTCGGGGTTTGGTGTACAGATAAAATGCTGCCCCTCGGTATTCAAAAGAATTTTTACCCTTGCTATGGCTTCTTTCATGGTTACCGCATCAAAGGGTACATTTAAAACCTGTGTCAATTTCCTCATTTTTTTCGCCCTCTTCCGTGCCGCAAAAGCTTCGCAAGATACTGCTCATTCTGGTGCGCCTGCCCTTCCAGCAATGCCTCTTTCTCTTCTAAAATCTCAATATATTTTTCTCTGTTATGGATAATATCATCCACCATTTCCAGTGTTTTATCCATATCAAATTCCTTTAGCTTCCCACCACTGGGCATTTCCAGCTTCTCCAAATAATACTCAATCTTAGGGTCATAGATAAACCCAATCAAGGGCACCTTTTGCCGTGCCGCAAATATCAGTGTGTGTAGACGCATGCTCAGAATAAAGTTCGATAAACTAATGATCCCCATGACTTCATAGGGAGAATAGTTATTATGAAGAATGTAAGCGTTTTGCTTCATCTTTTTGCGAACCTTTTCACTTACCGTAATGTCATTGGGCATCTGCATAGCCAAAAAGACAATGGTTCTATCGTATTTTTCAATAATGGTATCGCACAGCTTGGCAAAACGATCAATAAACCGATCCATCTCTCGCCAGTTACGCACAGAAACCACAACCAAAGGTTTGTCCAACGGAATACCTTCCGCTTCCAGAAGACTTTTTGCTTCTTCCTTTGTAATGCTTTCCATAGTAAATACAGGGTCAGCAGTCACAAAACACTTTTTGGGATTGACCCCCATGGAAAGAAGTTCATCGTAGGAGTTTTCCTCTCTGAGGGTAATCAAATCCGCACGATTTACCACCTGTTTTACCAACCGCCTGTTTCTTTTTCCTGAAACAGGGCCAATACCGTTGGCATAAAGCATTACTCTTTTTCCCATAAGCTTTGCCGCAACGGTAATGGAAAGATAATACATTAAGGATCGGGTGCTGGTGCTATCCTGCAATAGGGAGCCACCGCCACTTAGCAAAACATCACAGTCTCGCACTGCACGCAAAACCTCCCAAAATCCAAAACGGTACACAGCTTCAATGCCGTACTTTTCTCTGGTGCCTACAGGATTATTGGAAAGCACAGTAATGTGATAGTTGTCACCCATTTGCTGAATATTTTTGTGCATAGAAATCATAATTGCCTCATCACCTGTATTGTTAAAGCCGTAATAACCGCTCATAACCACATGATACTGAGGTGTATGCATTTCCTTCCAAGCTCTTTCATAAGCCTTCACACAATCCAAAGCCATTTTTGTAACAGAATAGTATTGGAAAATAACTTCCCTGCCATAAGCTCCCGCCTGCTGACGCTGTTCTGGGGTCATCTGGTTAAAGGCATAAACCACATCTTGATACAATTGCTTTTCTGTAGATAATTCACATCCACGACAGCAGAAATTATTTTCTTGGGCAAGCTCCAGCTTATCCCGTCCGAAAATTCCAATATAACCTTCGTTACCTGCAACGATTGTGGTTTTTTCCCCAGCCATGGCTTCCAGCGCCGCACGGCTGACACCAACAAAAACATCCCCAACAGCTACCAGCTCATTTATATCTGTTCTAGCACCAGTCATGGTGATGCAGTCTCTCCCTATCTGCTTATTTGCTTCTTTACTTTTTTCCAATAGCTCATTATAAACATCGCCGCCGCCAACAATAATCATACGAAGGCCGGGTATCGCCTGGGCAAGCTGAGGTGCAAGGGATATGAGCTGTCTTGCAACCAACGCTCGGCTTTCATCCATACGACTTACATAAACTAAAGTAGGGTCTTCCTCCTTTAAGGCAAATTCCTTACGCACTTTACTGCCATCCGTATGAGGAGAAAATTTTTCTGTATCAATCCCATTAATGGTAACAAATATATCTTCATTACGCACATGGTAATTTTCAATTAAATATCTGCGAATATCTTCACTGACTGCAACAACCTTTTGCCCCCAGTTAGTCAAATATTTCAAACCCATCCCTGTATAGAAAACCCAGTGAGCTGATGTCACAAAGGTGAATTTCTGTTTTTTATAGAGCAACCCGCAGATAAAGCCCGGAATTCTTGCATGGGAATGAACAATATCTACTTTCTCCTTGCGAATGATTTTTTTAAGCAAAAAGTAGGATTTAATCATTTTAAAAACATTTCGTTGATGCATGGGTACTTTATAATGCTTAATGCCAACCTCTTCCAGCTCTTTCTCATAAACCCCGCCGTTGGAAGCCACAATAATATCATACCCTTGCTTTTTCAATTCCTTTGACAGCTCAACCACATGGGTTTCTGCCCCACCGATTTCCAAACCCATTAAAGCCATTAATATTTTGTAATTCATATCCACCCCGCCTGTCACATTTCAATATTTGTAACCTTGATTGTCGGCTTCGCATACTTTGTAAAGACATCCATTTCCGAGTTTACCTTAAGCTCAACCACACCGTCCACAAAATACCCATCTTCTTTTTCCATTACAGAGCCACCAATGGTCATTTTCACTCTATAATAATCAGGATATTGGGCACGAACCACACCACCATTGCCATCGGGCAAATTATAAAACAAAGGAGAGTACTCTATTCCCTTGATTTCACCGATGCAAATTCCTGTCTTATCATCAAATATTAAATCACCTTCATGAAGTGCTTTCACCGTAGGCATACGCACCTTATCAATAAAAGCTGTATATGTGGTTTTCTCAGCCTCTTCATCAACCCCTGAGGATTCCACCCGATTAATGACACCAGTCTTTAGAACGGCTAAAGCAACCACAGCCACTAACGTTAGTATAATCAGTATATCTAC
>JAEZPX010000235.1 GCA_023413275.1 Bacillota bacterium
CCGATGTAAATATCTCCGCCTGTTCTTTCTGCAATATCCTTATAAATATCAAATTTCTCCACAACAATTTCCTCCTTTGATTTCTAACTGTATCCATACAATATATTTTTATGTTTAAAATACAGGAATAGAACAAAGTAGGACTTGTTTTAATTTATTTCTCTTTTATGTGTCTAATTAGTCATCAAATGGATTACTTGTGCATTAAGTAATTTCAATTATTTCAATATATCGTTCATCAAAATCAGAAAAATAATCAGCATATTCACACTCTTCATTCAGTTTATAAAGCAGGCAATATGGCCCTTGCCATCAGCATAGGCGCTCTCACTTTCATATACAGCTAAATAACTATCCTCATCAAAGTCAACCTCAGAAAAACAACCTTATCTGAATTCTGCTGAAGCCACTTTTTTATCTTCTATTACATTTCCCGACAGGAGGTTCTCAACAAAAAGCAACTTTCTTTTCAAGAATCGCGCTATCATTCCTACAAACAGTGCAGCAACAATTGTTCCTTCACGCACACCTGCGAGTTTATGGAAAATAAGCAGTCCTATTACACCAGCTATAATTGTTATCGATGAATCAAATATAACCTTCGTCTTACCAAAATCTTTATGAAATGTAACCGATACTGCTTTCACAAATGCTTCTCCTGGCAGCATTACAACATCTGCCGTCATCTCCATGTAAACACCTACTCCTAATATTATACAGCCAACAATCAGAGAGAGAACTTTCATGTAATACTTATCTGGTTCCATAAAAGACAATACTTTCATAGTGAGATCAATAAACCATGAAAAAGCCAAAGACACCGGTATTTGCAATAAATATTGTCTTGAAAAATTCTTTCTCAGTAACATGATTTGAATTATAATTAGAAGAATACTCATATAAAGAGTAAACATACCAAGTGTGGGTTTAAATGCTAAACTGAATGTATATGGGATACTGGAAATTGGTGATGTGCCAAGATTTGCTTTTGTAATAAAACTTACACCAAATGAATTTAATAATAACCCTATGCTAAATAAAATGTATCGTTTTAATCTCTCTTTTTTACTCATTGTAGTCTCTCCATATCAATCATATTACTGCATATTTTATAAAAAATATTCATAAACTTTTCCCTCTCATTTTTTTCAATCCCATGAAACACTTCTGTTTCTATGGCAAGAAAGGTCTCTGCTACCTTTTCCGCCCTTTCCTTTCCCATATCTGTCAAATATACATAGCTTGAGCGCTGATTACCGTTTAACGTACGCCGCTCTACTAACCCCTTTTCTTCCATAATTTTTATTATTCCTGTTAGTGTAGCTGGGTCTATTTGACATCCAAAAGCGATATCCTTTTGTATACTTCCATCATGCATACTAAGGTAATCTAATACTTTGGGCTGTCCAGATGTTAAACCTGTTTCAACTAACCCGTAAAATACTTTTTTCTGAAATAATGCCTGATTAATCATAAGCAAATAATGAAAACTCTGATTCATATTTCCTCCAATTGTTTGTGTCATAATTATTTGTATCCTCATTGTTTGTATCCTAATTTTAATTGTAAAATAAATTACCTTAAATGTCAATTCCTAACCACAGTAACACAGAATCAGTATGCAAAATTTCCTTTATTAATTCATTTTCAGCTATGATTTACACAAAATCCGAATACTTGTGATACCAGTAACAAACTTCAATAAATCTTTGCTATCTCTTCATCTTGAGGTAAAGAAAAGAACCTTCATAAAGATTTAGCATCTTTTTATTAGTCTAATTACAGTCATAGGATCCCTTTCACTCAAATAGATAAAGCAGAAAGAAATACAAATTATCTGTATTCTTTCTGCCTATTTTATGCTTTACTACATTTCAAAGGTGTAGCAAAATTCAAGTTTCAGAGAATTCCTTACACCCCATTTTTTTCAACCAAATCGAGAAGCTCTTCTGTAACCAAGTCCAATTGAGCAGACCAAGAATAAACATCATTCAAATACATGAATGGTTCGGAAAGCACAATTATATTTCCCTTCTGTACCGCAGGAAGGGCCCTCCATACAGGATTATTTTCAATTAGCTGATAATTATCCGACTCCGCCACGAGTATATAATCCCCCATATATTCGGGCACAGTCTCAAAAGAAAGAGTCGCGCCCCAATCCACACCAGCCTTTACCTCTCTTAACGCTGCTTCTGTCTGGGGCAATTCCAACGCACCAAATAAAATCTGTCCACCTAGGTTATTGCTCCAGCGAACACCAATTTCATTTTCCCCCTGTACTCTGATGACACTGAAAGTTTTCTCATATAATCCCGTATCTTTTAATTTTGCTTTTGCATCCTGCACCTTTGCATTATATGTATCTAGCACTGTCTTTCCTTTCACCCTGCCCAAACCTAAAGCATCCGCTAAAAAAGAAAGCATTTCTTCGGTTTCCATCTCGTAAATCGGTACATAAACCGTTGGTGCAATTTTAGAAAACTGCTCATAATTGTCTTTATACAGAGTTACAATCAAATCGGGATTTTCAGCCATAAGGTATTCAGGCTCCCATTTTTCCAAAACTTTAATATCCTGTATCAAATCTTTATATGCCACATCTGTAGCAGCATAATCCTCAATTGCAACAGGGGTCACGCCCAGGGCTAAAACATTCCCCAGCAGACGACAATCCGTAATTACCCGTTGAGGATGAACAGGAATCTCAACATTCCCATTTATAGTTGTAAACATTCTTGTTTCTCCGGTTTGCACACCTTCTGCACTATTTTTATTTTCTTGCACACTTTTTCCAGTGCTGCCGCCACAGCCTGAAAGCAGAAGAGTCAGTGCAAAGGATGTGGCTAGAATTTTCTTTATAATCTGTTTTTTAAACATTATGGGTTCCTCCCATTCTTTTTTTATCATACGCTTCATGCTATATGGTATGGGCACCGTGTAGTCTTGCAAAAATTCCATCTTTTTTTATTAATTCTGCGTGGGTACCCATTTCCGCAATACCTGTGCCATCCAGCACCACAATTAGATCAGCATCCCGTGTTGTGGAAAGCCTATGGGCAATCATAATGGTAGTACGTGTTTTAGAAATTTCGTTTAACGCCGCCTGAATTTCCATTTCCGTTTTTGTATCCAAGGCTGAGGTCGCTTCATCCAATATCAAGATTGGTGAATCTCTTAAAATTGCACGGGCAATTGCAATTCGTTGCCTTTGTCCACCAGAGAGTAAAATACCTCTTTCTCCAATGGTTGTTTCGTAACCGTTTTCCATTTTTTGAATAAAATCATGGGCATTGGCAGCTTTTGCAGCAGCAAGCACATCCTCTTTTGTGGCATCCTTCCAACCATAGGCTATATTCTCATATACCGTACCATTAAAAAGAAAGGTATCCTGCAAAACCATAGAAATATTATTGCGCAAACTGGAAAGGGTTACATCCCGAATATCAATACCATCGATATAAACACCCCCATATTGTGGGTCATAAAAGCGATTGATTAGGTTTGCAATGGTACTCTTGCCCACACCCGTGGTTCCAACCAATGCCACTGTCTTTCCCTTTTGAATTTTCAAGTTAATATTCTCCATTACAGGAGTATCTTCAAGGTAAGAAAATGTAAGGTCTTTTAGTTCGATTTCACCCTCCACCCGATTCAGTACGATTGCATTTTCTTTCTCTTTCACCTCAGAAATTTCATCAAATACATCAAATACACGCTTGCATCCTGCACCTGCCTCACCTGCTCGTTCCACAAGGGACGAGAAGTTTTTCACTGGTCCGTAAAACATGGATAAATACATGACAAAGCCAACAATATCTGCAATATTCACTTCTCCCGTTCCCACTAAATATCCACCGTAAATCACCACAATAACCGTGCCAAGGGCAGTCACGAAGGCAAGCAAGGGATATGTTGTTTCAAAAAAGAAACTGGCACGAAGATAAGCCAAACTATGAAGAAGGGCAAGGTGGGCAATACTTTTTTCCTCACGCCCTTGCTGATTAAAAATCTGTATTTCTTTAATTCCTGAAAGATTATCCTGCACCTTACCTGCAAGCTCTCCTCTCACACGGGAGTTTTCCTTCCATGTGGGAGAAACATGATGCCCCTGCCAAATGGTTATGCCAAATAAAAAAGGAATGGTAACCAAGCTCATAAAAGCCAGTTTTGCATTAATTGTAAACAGCAGTATACCAACCCCGATAAAAGTAAGAATGTTAACAATAAAATCAGGAATCACATGTGCCAAAAGCACCTCTGCATCTAGTGTATCATTCACCACACGGCTGGTAAGGTCGCCCGTTCTGCTTTTGTGAAAGTAACTTAAACTCATATGCTGTAGCTTACCATAAAGCAGCTTTCGTAAATCGGCTACATAATGCAGTGCCGCATAGTGATTCATATAGCCTGCTGCCGATGCACCCGCCGCCTGCAGCGTTGCTGTCCCCAGCAGAAGCAGACCGATGCGTAAGGCTTCTGTGCCAAAATCTCTCCTTCCCTCTGTGGCAATAGAGGTTAACTCTCTTAAAGCCCAAGGGGTATAAAATCCGGCAACTGTAGATACAACAAGGGCAAAAAGAGCAAATACCAGATAAATCTGATATTTTTTTGCCTCGCAGAATATCCGCAGTGCAATGTTCATACAGAACCCCCCTCCCTCTTTCGTAAACTCTGCTGATGCAATAATGAATACGTTAAACAAACCGGCCTTCCTGTTCTGGGTTCATGCACAACCTCAGCATCAATGGAGAATGTCTCTTTTAAAACCTTGGGTATCATTACCTCTTCAGGTGTCCCGTGTTGTATGATCTTTCCGCCACGAATGGCAATCATATAATCAGAAAAACGTGCAGCCAGATTTAAATCATGAAGCACCATTGCAATGGTACACCCTTGATTGCGATTTAAACTGTATAAAAGCTCTAGCACTTCCAACTGATGTGCCATATCCAAATATGTGGTTGGTTCATCCAGCAAAATCAAATCTGTCTGCTGAGCAAGGGCCATCGCAATCCAAACTCTTTGCCGCTGTCCACCAGATAAGGTGTTTACCTCCCGATGCTGCAATTCAGAAAGCTTTGTTGCAGAAATTGCCCACTCCACAACCTTTTTATCCTCTTTCGTTAATTTGCCAAAGCCATTCTGATGAGGAAATCTGCCATACGCAACCAGTTCTCTTACCGTTAAGCCACCAGGTGCAGCAGGGGTCTGGGGTAATATGGACATTTTTTTTGCAATCTCCTTTGTAGATAAGGCAGAAATATCTGCCCCATTCAAATAAACCATACCTTTTTTCGGCTTCAAAATACGTCCAACGGCTTTTAATACCGTTGATTTTCCGCATCCGTTGGGTCCTATGATTGACGTAACTTTATTATGAGGAATGGCCATTTCCAAATTTTCTACAATCAGCGCGTTGTCATACGCAATGTCTAAATTTTGTGTCGCTATACTATTCATATTGTACTCCTTAATGATTTGCTTTCGCCAATAGATACAAAAAGTATGGGGTACTGAGCACTGTAATCACAATACCCGTAGGCACATCCGTACCTAAGCTAATGGTTCTTGTAATGGTATCCGCCAGCAGTACGATTATTGCTCCGCAAAGCCCTGCCGCAGAAAGAAGCAACTTATGGTTGGAACCAATGATTTTTCTTGCCATGTGGGGGGCAATCATTCCCACAAAAAAGAAGTTTCCGCCCAAAGATACACTTCCCGAGGAAAGCGCCACTGCCGCCACCGTCAACCCAATAAATTCGGGCTTTACCGCAGTGCCTAGCCCTGTGGCTGTTTCATTTCCAAGATTCAAAATATTTAAAACATGAGATTTATATAAAACATATGCACATAAAATTGCTGTCCAGGGTACCAAAATGGCTAGATAACGCCAGTCGTCCCCCCATAAACTGCCTGCGCTCCATCGCTGTATAAATTCCATTTGATTTTGGTCTAACTTTAAAGTAAGCAAAGTGGTTAATGCACCATAGCCGCTTCCCAGTGCCACACCTGTTAAAATCAATCCCGTGGGTGATATATCTCTGTTCTTTTGATAGGATAAAAGAAAAATTAACCCCGCAGCAGTCATCCCTCCAACAAAAGATAGTAAGGGCATTAAAATTGCTGAGGAATTGGGTTTTGCAGCAAAAATCACAACATAGATTAATACAAACAATCCTGAACCCGAGCTTATGCCTAAGGTACCTGGGCTTGCCATATCATTTCTTAACAGGCTTTGCATGATACAGCCTGAAATCCCCATTCCAATGCCTACAAAAACAGCAAGAATAATGCGAGGCAAGCGAAATCCCATAACAATCAAATTTTGTTTCGGAGTCCCTTTCCCTAAAATTACACGTATCACCTCGGTAGGAGAAAGGTTCATTTTTCCTGAATTAATGCTAATAATAGCTACAAGCACCATCAGTATAGCCATAACCAAAAGGATAAGTATGCCGTGCTTCATTGAGAAGTTTTTCTTTTTCATTCAAACTCCCTCCTTTGCTTTCTTGCCAAATAGAGGAAATAAGGAACACCGATCACTGCAAAAATAATACCAATGGGTGTTTCATAAGGTTTGTTAATTAATCTTCCAACCAAATCGGCAAAAACCGTAAGCAAGGCACCATAAAGCCCCGATGCTGGAATTATATAACGATAATCTACCCCTACAAGATACCGAACAATGTGTGGTGTAATGAAACCAACAAAGCCAACAGGTCCAACAATAATAACAGAAAGTCCTGTAAGCATCAGCACAACAATAGTAGAGATACCCTTTACAAATTTTGTTTTTAATCCCAAGCCCGTGGCTACATCCTCTCCTAAACTGAGCACCGTTACCGAGGGGGAAAGCATAACCCCGCCAACCACTCCAAGGCTAAAAATAGGCAATATGGTCAGAAGCTCACTCCATTTTGCTCCCGCCGTTCCCCCTGCCGTCCAATAAGCAAGGGCCTGACCCAAATGATATTTGATAGAGATATATTGGCTAAACGCACCAAAAAGCATGGAGATTGAAATTCCCGCCAAAACTAGACGTTGAGGTGTCATGCCCCCCTTACCCATAGATGCAATAAAATAAGTCATTGCTGTTGTGACTGCGGCACCCATACATGCAAACAGCATGGTTTGTCCATATGTACGCACAGGTAAAAAAGCCATGCACAGTGCCATTGCAAACGTTGCCCCCGAACTGATACCCATTAGGCCTGAGTCAGCCAGTGGATTTCTGGTAGTACCCTGCATAATTGCACCACAAATGGCTAAACTGCAACCAACCATTAAATCTGCCACAGTTCTGGGAAGGCGCAGTGTCTGAATGATTTGATGCTCTGTAAATTCAGGATTAAACTGAAAAATTGCCTCCCATGCAGTGGCAATTCTCATATCGGCAGCTCCAAATGTAATGGATAACGCCGATAGAAGCAGTAAAAGTCCAAATCCGAGGGCCATGTAAAAGGCAAAGTTCACGGAGCCTTTCCGCCCCTTTGTTGTCATATTTTTCATGGTGTCTTTCCTTTCCGTGGTCATAGAAACATTACTCTTGGATTTTTAGGAAGGCATCCATCAGATAATCCAGCTGTACGTTTGTTGAGTAAATATCGATATCGTAAAACAGGGTAAAATCTATTGGAATCACATTTCCGGCTTTTACCGCAGATAAGGATTCCCATATCATATTACCTTCCAACTCCTCTAATCCTTTAGAAATAACAATATAATCACCGATATAATCACCAATGACTTCCATGGAAACATCTCTATATTGTTCCCCCGCTATAATCTCCTTCTCAACAATGTCAGGTGCATGAAATCCTAAGTGACTGTATAAGATATCTCCACCTCGGCCCCATTTGTCGCCATAAACCCAAATACCGCCATTTCCATCACTTTCAATAACGCTGATGGTTTTATTTAGAATATTTTTTTCCATAAAGGTAGCCTTAGCGCTCTTCAATTTCTCGTCAAATTCCTTTAATTTTGCTTCCGCTTCCTCCTGCTTATTTAATACATCCCCCATAAAACGTACTCGTTCTTCCATTGTTTGCTCTGTAAAAGGTAATAATATTGTGGGTGCTATTTTCGAAGCAATATCGTACTGTTCTTGATTCGCCACAATCAACAAATCGGGTTCGTAGGAAATAACCTGCTCCGCATCAAACTTTTCCCAAACAGGTATGCCCTCTACTTCTTTTTCGTAAGCCGTACCTTTCACATCATAAATTGCCACAGGCTTCACTCCAAGAGCCAAGGCATCCCCCACGCAATAAGTCACAATCACTCTTTGGGGATTGGCTGGTATCTCCACATCACCATTTACAGTGCTAATCACTCTGGTTTCCACCGATTTCTTCCCCACTGCTTCCGTTGACTGATCGCCACAGCCCGAGGAAAAAAAGCCGAGGGTAAGTGTCATCAAAATTACTCCTATATTATTAAATTTCAACATGAGAACTTCTCCTTTTTTGATTACTTGGAAATCATCTTGATTGCATCAATGGTATATTCTAATTGGGCTGTTAAGCTTACAATATCATCATAGTAAAACAATCCAAGATTTTCACCTGGAATTTCTGCAACTCTACCTTCTGAAACAGCAGGAATGCTCTTCCAGATATCAGATTTTGCATATTCCGATTCTTGATCTTCTTGCTGAAACCACAAAATATAGTCACCAAAATATTCGTGAGCAACCTCATAACTCAAGCTCCCCCTACCTTCACCGGTCTTCGCAATTAGTTGTTCAAGTTTTTTAGGCATTTTCAACCCAAGGTAGTCGTAAACCAAAGTGCCACCCCTAGAGCCCGTTTCATATGCCACACCGCTCCACTCTCCCGTTGGACCCCAGTCTTCCATAATACTGAATGTCTTTCCTTCGTATTTTTCACTTTTTAGCTCTGCCTTTGCCGCGGCAAGCTTCTCTTCAAAGGTAGTAACTAATTTCTCCGCTTCCGATTCTTTTCCAGTGGCCTCCCCAATCATTCTCAGTCGTTGCGCAGAGGTTACATCCCCTTCAGGAATTACTAAAACAGGAGCAATTTTATTAAATTTGTCGTAATCCTCTGGAGCATATGTAATAATTAAATCAGGCTCAACTGCCATAATATCCTCAGCTGCCCAGCTTTCCAATTTTGTTGACGGTAAAAACTTATCATAAAATGGCATGGTCTTTTGTTCCCATGCAAAATAGCCCACCACATTTAAATCCAATGAAAAAGCATCGCCGATATACCAGTTTACCACCACACGCTCAGGATTTTTAGGCACCTCGATTTCTCCCATAACAGTGTCAATCATATGGGTATTTGTCTCTTCATTATTTGAAGAAATTGTATTTCCACATCCCCCCAAAGCAAGACAAAGCCACAGCATAGAAAGTAGTAACATCCCTCTTTTTTTCATATCTTTTCTCCTTTTATTTAATTTTCTTCAAAAATGGCACCAACCGTTAGTTTAGGCTAACTCAACAAGATACTAGCATAATAAGAAATAATCGTCAATTGGTTATATTTTAATTTAAAGAAGTTATAAGTCGATGCCTATATAAAAATGTTACTATTTACAAGGAATTTATATGTATATTCACTTTTACTATTTAATTTAGGAGCAGAACTAAAACAATATGGATTACTTTTTGATTGCATAAATTACTTCTTACCCTTATACTTTTTATATTCTACAAAACAAGGAGGCTATAAGATGGATGAATATAGTGAGGCATCTTGGAATACCTTGGCAAAAAAATATAACCTTCACTCAATCCCCTACGGATCGGGTATCGGGCATTATTTTCCCCCCCATTGGTCAAACGGATGGATTGTAGAGGTCTGCCCCGCAGAAGGGCTTTATGTATCCAGTGCATGGTTTACACCCAATAAAACAGTTGTACACAAAATAGATGTAAAAAAACCATGTTTATGGCTATTTTGCATTGATTGTGGTGATATCATATACTCTCAGCAAGGCAAACCAGCAATCAAATTTACGCCAATTATTCATACAGTAATTAATCCAAAGAAGCCCTTTCAGTTTACCTTCCCTAAAGATGTTCGAGCTTGTTTTACCAGTGTCCTTATCTATGAAGATTTTTTGCTTCCCTTTTTAGAAGCAAGAAACGGTGAACCAAAAATCAGCTTTTCAGATGCAGCATTATGGGAAGAGGAACACTTAAATTCCCCGGGCACCATGCTCATTTTCGAGCAAATCCGCTGGGCAATCAGAAATGGAGATATGCCCCCTTTTGCGTTTGAAGGCATGGTATTTCACCTACTAGGCTCTATCGCAAGGAACTATCCCTCTATTCCTAAGCGTAGAAGCAATAGACGAAACTATGTTACATGGGAAAACGAGCAGAAAATCTATGCTGTAAAGCAAAATTTGGATGAAAATATTCTGGAGGTGCCTTCTATGGAGGTGCTAACAAAACTTGCGAATATGAGTGAAAGCAAATTACGCCTTAGCTTCAAAAATACCTATCATGTCCCTCTTTATGATTATATCAGAAGGGAAAAAATGAAACGAGCAATGCAGCTTCTCTCCTCCGACCACTTGAGCATTCATAATATATCTGAAATGTGCGGATATAAGAATGCATCAAAATTTGCTGCAGCTTTTCATGACGTTCACGGTATCACACCCAGTGAATTCAGAAAGTCTTTTAACTTATAAAAAGGAAGCTTGCTCCTAAATATCAATTAAGAGAGACAAGGCAGTTTAACTGTTAGGTTGTCCACAAAAGTTTCTTATTTTCAGACATGAAACAATCCCAATACAAAGTTAATTAACCTTTGTATTGGGATTGTTTTATTTACCTTTTACCAAGTTGGCGGTATATTTTACGAATTCTTCAGGAGTAGGAATTTTATTTATTCTTGGTACAGCATTTTGTCTTGCAGATGTAATACCATCTTGCGTGGTACTTTGATAAGCATATTCAAGTGCATTTTGCATTTCTTCCTTTACTGCTTTTACGCTAAGCCCACTTTCCTTTGCAATTTTTTTATATATATTACGCATGGTCATTTGTGCCTCCTCCGTTTCATCAATGAAAATGAATATTGTGTTGGCACTTCAATAATACTATAAGAAATAACTATTTTCAATAACTTATATCATATTTATCTTGCCAAATATTCGATATAGAATAATCAAAAAGAGGTGATAAGAGATAATGGAAAAAGCACAACTGAAAGAAATTGGACAACGTTTAAGACAAAAACGAACTGAATTAAATTTAACACGTGAAGAATTTGCTGAACTTGCCGATATTTCTCCTGGTTTTTACGGTCAAATTGAAGTAGGAACTACGCAAATGTCTATTGATACCCTAATTAAAATCACCTCATCTATGCACCTTCCCATGGAGTATGTTTTATTCGGAACAGGATATTCACCCTCTGATTGTTCACCAATTATTGAATTGCTCAATCATTGTACCGAACGAGAAATAAGATTAGCCGAGCGACTCTTAAAACTTTATTTATTGAAAGCTGATTAAAAAAAACTCATTATCAAATAATGAGTTTCTTTGAAAATTAAATTCAACTGGATTCTTGAATCTTCTGAGTCAGTATACAACTACAATAGTACCTTACGTTTTATTTGGTGCAGTTTTTCCACCATAGATGAATATTAAATTTTTGTCTAAATTAAGAGTTGTCCTTTCGCAATTATCTTAACATCTCCAGCAACTTTAATGTCACCTGTGGATTGATCAGCAAATACTTTTATCTTGCTGGGTCTTCCCAGGAAACCACCTTGATTAATGAATATATCGTCTGTTATATCGCAAATATTCCTTTTATATAGATAAGCTCCGGTAGGACCAGCTGCACTGCCGGTTGCTACATCCTCGATGGCACCCCAGTTATCCCAAGTACGACCTTCCATTCTATCTACATCAAACAAATAAACAAATTTTGCTTGAATTTTTCCTAATTGTTCCTCAAAGTCTCCCACACTGATTTTTGCCTTTTCTAACCCTGAAGAAAGAGGTACTATCAAATAGGGTAATCCTGTTGAAACGACCTCCATTGGAAGCGTTGGATGAAGATGATCTGCTGTAAGATTTAGTGCCTGTAAAAATGTATTCACTGATTCACCCTCAACGGTTCCCAAAAATTCCGGTGTACCCTGATTCATTGTAGCCTGAAAATAGCCTTTCATTTTTACTGATTCTGCTTGCAATGTTTTATTGTTTAACTCAAAAACAGCGGTAATGCTTTGTTCTTCTGCATATAGTTTCTCATGAATTACTGCCATGGCTCCTAGTATCGGATGTCCGGCGAAATCCAGTTCTTCTTCTACAGTGAAGATTCTAGCGCGAAAAAGCTTCTCCCCTATCTGTCTGAGAAAAATAGTCTCAAATTGTTTGAATTCCTGAGCGATTGCCTGCATATACTGCATGTCCATATCTTCTTCATGAAATATGACGGTCAGCCCATTCCCTGAAAGAACTTTAGAACTAAATACATCTACATGATAAAAAATCATTTGCTTTATTCTCCTTTGCTGATTTCTTTATTTTAACAAGGTATTTTCTTATATAGCATTCTCCGGCATAAAAACACCTCTGTATGCCTTGAATAGTCAGTACGATTTTGTTTGAAGCTGATCCCCCTTGACAGGAAAACATTTTGGGCTTGCCAAAAGCATACGTTCGCAAAGCATTTTTGTATTCATTGATGGACTTTAAATGCCGAACTGCATATTGCTTCATCAATCCATTTTATCTTGCGCCAATTCCGCACCCCATTTTCCCAGTTCATCAAGAACCGGCAGAAGTTTCCTCCCTGCTTCCGCTAACGAATATTCAACATGGGGGGGCATCACATTATACTGTACTCTTTCAATTAACCCATCCTGCTCCAGCTCCTTAAGAGAACTTGTCAACATCATGTTGGTGATTCCTACAATCTTCTTTTTTAACTCATTGAATCTAAGGGTACCACATTGAGATAATACCCAAATGATTGGCAATTTCCATTTGCCTCCAATCAAACTTAAGGAATATGTTACTGGGCAAAAAACATTATCTCCCATAAAAATAATCAAATCTTTCATAAATTTCTCCTATACTCAGAATAATCATACTTAGTCATAAAAAACTGCATACTTGCACGATTACATACTTTATTTTATGATTATACTAAAGAAAGTTAAAAAATCAAACACAAACGGAGGTTTATTTATGAATGAAATTTTAGATTTTTTCAAAGAATGCGGTGTATTTTTTGTTTCCACCGTTGATGGTAATCAACCCAAAGTCCGCCCCTTTAGTTTCGCCATGGAGTACGAAGGTAAACTCTGTTTTGCTACAAGCAATCAAAAACCGGTGTATGCCCAGTTAATAAATAATCCAAATGTTGAAATTTCTGCTTCTTCAAAGGATGCAAGGTGGTTGCGCCTAAGCGGGAGAGCTGTATTTTGCACTTCAAAGGAATCCAAAACAAAGGCCCTTGAGGTAATGCCTATGTTAAAACATATGTACTCACCAGATGATACGATTTTTGAAATTTTCTATCTTGAAAATGCAGTTGCAAATTTCTATTCCCTACAAGGTGAATCTAAAAGTATTTCCCTGTAAAATATCATAAGAAGAGACCCAAATTTATATGGGTCTCTTTGCTACTTAATAAATAAAGTTTCATAAAACAGCCTTCTTACGTATCAAACTCTTGATTTAGACTTACTGATTTTTATCATCTCTCAAATACTTTAACATGCATTTTATCGCCAGTACTGCAAGGGCGATTCCCAGTCCATATTCAATAACTGTAGGAATAAATATTAAAATCGAATAAATCCATTCCATTACACAACCTCCCTCCTATTAATTCTTTATCATTTTCATTAATAGAGTTAATTTAGCTTTAACTTCTCCATGATGATTTCAACCTGCTCATCTTTCACAGGTTCTTCTAGATACAATCGCACAATTTTGTCTTTATAAATCAATAAGTATTCACAATCATCATAGTTTTCTTTATCAAAATTATACTCTATATCGTAATCAAATTCCCCGATTGTATTGTCATAGTATTTTATATAAGCTTGCTCTGTATTGAAAATTAAGTTATCATTTTTTTATATCTTTCTGTGACCCCCACCGTAGTTTTTTCATGTCTTCTATCACAATATCTCTTACAAAGGGATATTTGGGTTCTATGATATCATACTCAATTTCAGGAGGAGGATTTAACTCAGGTAAAGCATCTTGTCTGTATTGATTTCTGATTAGAAAAATTGAGTTATACTTATATTCTTCATAAGAATAGTTCTCATAGTTTATATTTTCGTATAGATCCTCACATCTTAGCGGAATATCATCGCTATATACTTTATATTCCTCTATATCCGTAGGAGAGTATTGAAAAGTCACCATCCGATATGGATGCGCCTCATGCTTTGGTACATTAAATTTCACAATGATATTTGTGATTGAAAACATATATACAAAACTGGTTATCATCAGCAATATAATTGAAACCACCCGATTTGTCATTGCCGATACATTTTTCTTTTTCAAGAAATAAATAGAGAACCGATATACAAAGATAAGGATAGGGACGTAGATCACCGTTAGAATTACCGCCAGGAAATTTACCTTTACGAACAAATCCTTTAAAATCAAGATTACTAATATAGAAACATAAGAAACAATTATAACATCAACTAATTTTTGATATTTATGTATCTTTTCAATACATCCCCCGCCCTTAGAGATAGAACGTTCACACTGCTGGCACCAAATGAAATAATCTAGCAAAATATAACATAGATAAATGAGGGCAGGAAGCATAATCGCCACAATATATAAATTGCTAGTTCTAGAAAGATAATAAAGAGAACTCTCTCTAAAGGATTTGTACTCCATGGAAATATTATATAAAAACACCAAAATCAGTATAATGTGTGATGGGATAAAGCTCTTCTTCATACATTTTTTTATGTTTTCAAACTTTTCTCTTTCATCAGTCTCAAATGGAGTTGGATTTTCATCTTCATTGCAAAAAACTTGCATCTGATTGAATTCAGTAATAAAATTCCAGCCTGACTCCTTGGCAAGATTATGATAGTTTCTTTGATTTTCGGTTAAAGAAGGATTAAACAGAGACGCTTCAGAAAAATAAGTTACAGTATACTTTGTTTTTTTGGGCTCCGCTCTTCGGAATGTCCATAAATAGGTGCCCATTTTTTCTAAGAAAAGCCCCTTTTCAGCCATCTGTTCCAGTTTTAATTCAATTTCCTTGTAGCGATTTATACGAAAAGATATGAACTTTTTAACTGTACTTTTCATTTTTCACCTCATTAATAAACTTTATAATCAGTAAGGCTATTTAAATACCCTTACTTTCTGCCTTTAGATTTTTAAAGCTAAACAACAGGGAATTTATGATTCATCTGTTGTTCCCCCCCACTCAACAGCAACAAAGCCTTTTCTTTCAGCTTTATTTAATACTTGTTCCTTCACATTTTCAGTTCCATTTGCAGCTTTATACACCATAAATACCCGAATCAAGCTGTCAGGATTTGGCTCAATGTTTAGAGATACTTTGGAAGCATATTCCTTGGAATCAAACTTAATAATATTGAAATCGTTCTTCATTAATTGGGGGCCCCAGTAAGTTATAAAGTCTGCCCGTTCTTTTGCAGTCAGCCCTAATAAGCTTAATTTTGCTTCTAAAAATGTAACCGTTTCTTTCTTACTCACCAAAAAGCCTTCGTCAAATACAGGTGTATAATTTGTTACATCACCTTCCCAAAAAAGGTATGGGTATTCTGTACCTCCACTTACAAGGGTGCCATCTGTTTTTGCAGTAACATCCCAGCCTTTGTTGTATTCAGGATAGGTAAAGGTAAACGCTCCATCAAAAGCTACCTTTACATTTACATTGGTTTCTTTTTCAGGATATAGATAAATTACAGGTTTTCTAGCCTGATAAGTATATGTAAATTTAGGTTCATGATTATACGCATTGTATAAAAGCTCCACTACTTCTTCTCGTGTGGCAATCTTGTCCGGTGATTGATTCGTTATTAGTTGATTTTCTTTGGCAATATTTATATATGCTTCTGGATACCCCCCTAATTTATTTACTGTAACAAAAAGGCCTTGCTTTTTCGTATCAGTATCTGCACAGGCCTTTATCAAAACAGTAATACAATCTTTTAAAGTGATACTTTCATTGGGAGAAAAGGTGTCTGCATTTTTCCCACTGATCACATTTTTCCAATGAGCAATTTCTATATACTTTCTTGCCCAATGATCTTTTGGCACATCTTGAAAAGGAAATTTTATTTCGCCATCATCTTTATATGCTGAGGTATAAAAACTACAATCATAATTATAGTACATCTTCATAACAAGGGCTGTAAATTCGCCTCTTGTTATTTTTCGTTCTAAATGTAATTCACCATCTTCATATCCCTTTAATAACTGCATCTTTTCTAGAAATTCCACTTTATCTTCAATGGTAATTTTCTTATCATTCGGTTGATACATGAAAAGCTTCCGAGGTATTTCTTCTCCATCATCACTCTCTCTACTCGTTGAGTTATTAAAAAAGTATGCCTTAATCACATCCCCATTATGAAACGTATTCTCTTCAAAATTTGTGGTATCAAGAATAAAAGAATCCTGATTGGTTGTATCCTTGATATACCTATAATCAGATCTTCTTCCCGCTATAATCTCACTCCATAACTCATCACTAATTTTTGAGAGTTTGATTCTATCATTTGAAATTTTTGTGACTTTACCTATCAGTACAGCATAATCGTCATCTATCTTTTCAAAGGAATATGAATTCTCTGCAAAAGCCGTAGCAGTTGCCGAAATCAAAATACAAATACTTAATAAAAAACTGATCATCTTTTTACTCATAATAAGCTCCCCCTTAAAATAATAAATTGCAATCCCTCTTTATCATTGTTCTTAGAACACCATTCGTCTACACATTATTACAAATTTTACCACAACAAGTATACTATAGCTTTATGATAAGGTAAACGGCTATTTCCAATTTGTAACATATTTGTCACAAAACCTTTTTTAGTCTACAATATTATTTTCTAGTTTACACTTTTTCTTATTACAGTATTTTAGTTGTAACATATAGGTTACCAGTAAAAAAGTTGCCTTAAAAACCTGTTTTTGTTATAATAGAAATCATTCATAGTCAAATGATAGTGTTAATTTAAAAAATAGAGGAGATAGAAATGTATAGTGTGCCCCCTGATATTGGTAAGGAAATGCGAAGAATCCGAACAGAAATGAGAATCAGCCTAGACACTGCTGCCCGTCTTACAGGGGTTTCCAAGGCAATGCTTGGGCAAATTGAACGAGGTGAATCCATTCCTACCATCTCTACCCTTTGGAAAATATCCACCGGTTATAAGGTCACCTTTTCCAATTTTATTTCCCAGCATTCTGAAGAAAACAATATTTTAAGCATTAAGGATATCTATCCCCTAAAAGAAGAAAATGGAGATATGTTGCTTTATAACATTTTTCCCTTTGACCCAATTTCAGGCTTGGATTTTTTGCAGATACACATGAAGCCCCATTGTCGGCATGAATCTTTCCCCCATACTAATGTATTAAATGAATACATTGTCATCATTCAAGGACAGCTGCAAATGACAATTAACGATAAGGTTTATATTTTGCAAAAAGATGATGCTTTGTCCTTTCAAGGGGATTCAAACCATGTTTATGCAAACCCTACAAATGATGATGTTATATTTCATAATGTAATTCGATATAAGTAAAATAAAAAAAGGCGAAAATCCTAGGGTTTTCGTCTTTTTTTATTTCTATAGAGAAAAAGTAGCCACCTTATTCTTTCAAAATAATTGGGCAAATGTGATATTGACAAAAATCAAAAAAAATGCAATATTAAGACTATAGACTGTGCGTTATAACATACATTTTTTCATTGTCACATCTTTTCCTAATTAAGAAATACACTGTGATCTCGCACTATCATCCGACTGTTTATTTTAATCCATTAAGGAGGGTCAATATGAATACAACTGCCAGAATTGAACGACTAAGACAAAACTATGTAAATTCTAAACCATCTGTTTGTATTGAACGAGCAAGAATTTTTACAGAATCCCATAAGCGCACAGAGGGAATGCCCACCCCTATTCGCAGAGCACAAGCCTTTTTTGATTTTTGCAACGAATTTGATATTCAAATCTTTGAAGATGAGTTAATTGTGGGTACCGCCGGTAAATTTAGAAGAAGCGGTATTTTGACACCCGAATTCTCTTGGAAATGGGTAGACAAAGAAATGGACATGTTTGATAAACGTCCTCAAGATCCTTATGAAATGACCGATGAACAAAGAGCCTATGTTCGTGAGAATATCTTCCCTTACTGGAGAGGAAAATCTCTTGAAGAGCATTTTCTCTCTATCCTTCCTGAAGAAACTGCCAGAATTGCAGTGGATACAGGTATTGTTGATAATGACTCAAAATGGCGTCAAGCTGTTGGAGAAGTAACCCCAGATTATCAAGATGTCCTTTTCCCTATGGGCTTTCAGGGTATTTTGAAGCAGGCGGAAGAGCGCTTAGCTGAATTGGATTTTGCAAATCCTGATGACTTTGATAAAATTGCATTTTATAAATCAACCGTATTAACCAGCAAAGGTATCATGCGTTTTGCAGAAAGATTTTCTGATTTAGCAGAGCAAATGGCTAACCAAGAACAGAATGAGGAAAGAAAAGCTGAACTTTTAAAAATTTCAAAGGTATGCCATAACGTTCCAGCAAATCCCCCAACATCTTTCCATGAAGCAGTGCAATTTGTATGGTTTGTGCAACTTGGAGCGATTATTTCCGAAAATCCCTTGGCACT
>JAEZPX010000270.1 GCA_023413275.1 Bacillota bacterium
TGCGGATGACAGGACTTGAACCTGCACGGGGTAACCCACTGGAACCTAAATCCAGCGCGTCTGCCAATTTCGCCACATCCGCATGATAGAGTTTATTTTAAACTTCCCTTGAAAGATTGTCAAGGAATAATTTCCGTTTATATGAAAAAAGGCTCTCATATGAGCCAAGTCATGAACCAGGAGGGATTCGAACCCCCGACCCACGGCTTAGAAGGCCGTTGCTCTATCCAACTGAGCTACTGATTCCCACAAAAAAAGCGGGTGATGAGAATCGAACTCACGTGTTCAGCTTGGAAGGCTGACGTTCTACCATTGAACTACACCCGCAAAATCTGAACCAGGAGGGATTCGAACCCCCGACCCACGGCTTAGAAGGCCGTTGCTCTATCCAACTGAGCTACTGATTCAAAGCGATTACGCAAAAATTATTATGCCACAACTTTCATGCTTCGTCAACACTTTTTTTAAAAAATGCTGTTTTTTATACTTTTTCCTTCTTTTAAAGAGAAATCAGAGAGGAAAATCTCCGTTAATCCTTTCTTTATTTCAAAACAGTAGAATGCAATTTCATTACACCGTTTTAAGGTGAAGGAGCTGAACAATAAACTTACTTTCTATCCCTTTTGTAACAAAAACGTCTAACAGTTTACCCATTCTTAAGCTTGGAGGTACTTTAATTTCAATAAAGTACCTCTTATTGCTTGGAAACTCAAAAATTGTAAGCTACCAAATCACCCTAAACTCTGATTGTAATACTGCAACGAGGCCACTAAGGGAAGCCCTCGTCTAAATTCCTCCACCTAGAATACACGTTTTCTCCGTGTGATTGTCCCTTGGTCATAATCCATAATGGCGCCTTCTATTCTTTCATTTTCAATGGAAATGATGCCAAAGGTGGGTATGAAGCCATCCCTAGGTAGAGAAATGCTTCCTGGATTAAACAAATATACCCGACCACTACCATCATTGTAAGGTACATGGGTATGCCCGAAAATCACAGCATCCGCCCCCTGTTCTTCTCCCCAGTAGGCTATGGTGTTCAATTGATAATGTACCCGCTCTTTATGTCCATGGGTTAACAAAAAACGTTTCCCTTGGGCAGTTACCAGCTTATGGGTAGGTGTGCCCCATCCATAATCATTATTTCCTTTCACATAATGAAAAGGCAATCCGGAAAATATAGATTGAAGCGCTTTGGCATCCTCGTCATAATCACCTAAATGGAAAACCATGTCCAACTGCTGCTCCAGCCTTTGCAGCACTACCTTTGCATTTTCAATTCGACCATGACTATCACTTAAGACCAAAATTTTCATTTCTCCAATTCCTTTTTCAGCATCTCCTTCATTTTTCGCAATGCCTTTCCTCTATGGCTAATGGCATTCTTCTCCTCTGGGGAAAGCTCTGCCATATATTTGTCTTTTTCAGGAACAAAGAAAATAGGATCATATCCAAACCCATTCTCTCCCTTGGCCTCCCAGCCGATAATTCCCTCAACGGTATCATAACTCACCAGCCTTCTGCCATCGGGAAATGCTGCCGCGATACAGCTTACAAATCTGGCAGTTCTTTTTTCCTTGGGAACATGTTCTAGCTTTTCAAAAATCGCCTGAAATCTCTGGGAATAGGGTGTTTCCTCTCCCATAAATCTGGCGGAATATATCCCAGGAGCCTTGTCCATATAATCAATCTCTAAGCCTGAATCGTCGGATAAGGTTATCTTATTGCCAATCTCCATGATTTGTACCGCTTTCTTCATGGCATTCTCCTCAAAAGATGTTCCATCCTCAACCACATCAAAGGTTATCCCTGCATCTTCCATAGAGACAACTTCCACATCCATATCAGCTAAAATTGCATTGATTTCTTTTATTTTTCCCTTGTTCTTCGTAGCAAAAATAATTGTTTCCAAACTTCTCTCTCCCTTCTTAATTCAATTCCATACCATCCAATGCTTCCTTCTGTATCTTCATCAAATCCTGAATTCCTTTTTTGCCAAGGGAAAGCATCTCTTCCAATTGCTCTTGAGAAAAAGTACCGTTTTCCCCTGTTCCCTGCAATTCAATAAAACCTGATGCATTGCTCATTATAATATTCATATCCACCTCAGCGGCGGAATCTTCCTCATAGCATAAATCCAAAAGACTCTGTCCCTCTACAACACCAACACTGACAGCCGTGATATAACTGGTAAGGGGCATTCTTGCCAGAAGTCCCCGTTCCACAAGCCCTTTGCAAGCCAATGCCAGTGCAATAAATCCTCCTGTGATGGAAGCTGTTCTTGTCCCTCCGTCCGCCTGAATCACGTCGCAATCTACAGTAATGCTTCTTTCTCCCAGAGCCTTCATATCAACGGCACCTCTAAGTGATCTGCCAATGAGCCTTTGAATTTCTGTTGCCCTTGGATTCATTTTCAATTTATGAATGTCTCGTTTATTCCTTGATTGTGTGGCACGAGGCAACATGGAATATTCCGCAGTTACCCAGCCTTCACCGCCACCCTTTTTAAAAGAAGGTACGCTTTCCTCTACTGTGGCATTACAAATCACTTTTGTATTGCCCCATTCTATCAAAATAGATCCCTCTGCGTAGCGGGTAAAATTTTTCGTTATTTTGATTGGTCTTAATTCATCATTCTCTCTGTTGTCAAATCTACTCAATTTTCTTTCCTCCTTTGTGCAATCTATTTTCCATTATATCCTGTCTAACCAGCTTTGAACAGAAAATTTTCTATCTCATGTCTAATCAAAAACACATCAAATTTCAAAAGATTTACCTTATCACTAATGATAAATAGATAATCCCATGGTTCTCTTTCTATTTTTTTTCGTAATAAATACAATTCTGCATTTGGATCAGTATTAAAATAAAAATTTACCAAAAATAAGTCAAAATATTTTGTAAAAAAATAAACATACTATTTTTATGATTGATTGAAAGGAGGCTTTCTATGGATACTTTTATTCGCAGAACAATGATTTTTTTCATTGGAGCCTTTGGTTATTATAGTATTGAGGTGCTTTACCGGGGCTATTCCCATTGGACAATGTTTTTGGCAGGAGGACTGGCATTTTTATGCCTTTATACTTTGTTCAACACTCGCTTTTCTTTGCCCTATTGGGCATGCTGCTGTATCGGGGCACTGATTATAACCGCCATAGAATTTTCAATAGGAATTGTGGTAAATAGGTGGCTGGGTTGGCATATATGGGACTACTCAAAGCTACCCTGCAACATACTGGGGCAAATTTGTCTGTCGTTTAGCATAATCTGGTTGATACTTTGTATTCCCATTGGCTTTCTAACAAGATTTCTTCATGAAAAGATAGTGAATAAATTGATGTTCGGCATGTTAAATTTCTTGAAACGTAAAGAAGTTTTAAATAAAAAAATTCACCCTTAGGGAAATACCTCAGCTCATTGTGGCATCTACAAAACTTACACAATGCTCAATTTCTTTGGCAAACCAAAAAAGGCATTTCAAAGTAACTTCTTACTTGTCATGCCTTTTTCTATTTTCTATTTTTATTAACGGATTGTATAATCATCCATCATTTCAGTGATTGCCTTGGCCATAGCCATTGCAACAATATCCTGATTTGTAGATGAAGAAATTTTAATGGCATCACCGGGGTTCGATAAGAAACAGGTCTCTACTAAAATTGCAGGAACTGTGGTACCGTTTAAAATCAACAAGTCCGTTCTGCGCTTCACACCACGATTGGTGGTGCCAAAGGCTTGAATCAAGTTGCTCTGCATAATTTCTGCCGCCTTCAAGCTGGTCAACTTACTGCCGTTGTCATTACTATGTACCTGATACAGAGTTTCCGTACCGTTGGCAGTTGTGTTCGTCCCTGCAGAATTCATATGAATAGAAACCATTAAATCAGCAATTTGGTTTGCCGTTTTCGCTCGCAAGTTATTTTCCGGATAGGTATCACTATCTCGGGTCATATATACCTTTATATCAGAACTCTCTAAATATTTTTGTACCTTCAGCGCCACTGATAAGGCAATATTTTTTTCTATTAAGCCATTGCCATTGGTGCCAGGATCTTTACCGCCATGGCCTGCATCCAGCAGGACAACTTTATTATAAACTTCCTTTGGATTTTTTGCAGCAATCTCATAACCATTCTTCGTTTCCTTCACCACATATTCACTGTAGCGATTTTGGTTAAACCTGATTAACGTGTCACCACCCTTGGTGGAAACTGTAATATTGTTCATAACATCATTTCCGATTTTTAATGTACCATATCCATACGCACTTTCATAATTTCCAGGCAAAGTCAACTCATAATAGCCTTCGGTATGGCGATCATTTTTTACAATTCTATCTACATCTATAGATTTTACATTCTCAAGTGTTAAAACATTAGACGTTGAATCATAATAGAGATTTTCAAGGGTGGATTTTGTTACCTCAACGGTCAATTCTCCATCCTCCTCTTTCCAGCTAAAATCTGTTAACTGTCCAATCTCTAATACGATACGAAATGTATTTGCATCATACATACCCGTTCTGGCAGCATTGATATAGGATAGCCCCTTTGTACTCAATTCATTTTCCACCTTAGATTGAACATTGGGAATATCCACCACAATCCTCTGGGGGTTTGTTAATGTGGATACTTTAGCCCCTAACGAGCCGCGGGCTCCTACCACCAATTTGTCCATATCTCCCCGATTGGTAAGGGAAATTTCATCAATCACAGACTGTTCAAAGGTAATGATAATTTTTTTCTTATCTGCACTTTGTGTTATGGTCTTACTTTTTTTGCCCGATAAATCAAAGACAACTCTCGTAACCGGAATGCCATTACTGTCATGCTGAGCCGAACGTATGGCCGTTACAATATTGCTGTTTGTTGCAGTAATTTTGTCAGAAAGACTGCTGGTTGCATTTTGAATATCAATCACAACCTTCCCGTCATCTACATAAATCTCATCATAGCTGTATATTGCCTGATCTGCCTCAATGGTAAAAACCTGTGATGCCGTTGGACTGGTGGGCACGGCAGTTTGAAAAACTTTGACTGCCTTGGTTGTTGGTGTCGTAGGTGTTGTAGGCGTTGTTGGTGTCGTAGGCGTTGTTGGTGTTGTAGGCGTTGTTGGTGTTGTGGATGAGTTCTCTGCTCCAATATTTACTGTTCTATTTGGATCATCCCAAGTAATATCCAAATCCAAAGCCTGAGCCAATGCCCTTACAGGAAGCATTGTTCTATCATTTACAACCATAGCCGGAACATCCATGGTAAATTCTTTACCATTTTTAATACCTTTCTTACTTCCCAATGTGAATGCCACAGTGGAATCGTCATTGATTACAAAGGCTTGCTTTGTATCCTCATTCCAAAGAACCTCACACCCTAGCGCCTTGGCAATCAAACGCATGGGAAGCACCGTTCTGCCATCAATAATCACAGGGGGCATATCCTCAGGTTGTAATTCCTTCCCATCAATATTTATTTTAACCTCAGACGCATTATATGCGTGATTCTTCCCATCATAAAATAAATTCATGTTTATTTTTTTTGCATATGCCACATTCGTCATCATCATCCCTATGGCAAAAGCTGAAAGAAACAGCCGCTTAAATCCAACTTTCATAGTTACCTCCTAAAGCATATCCCATCAAAAAGGCAGATGCCTTCATTATTTACGCAATTATCTTTAGTATATCAAATTTTGTCGTAATTGAAAGGGAAATGTCCCAATTGAAATATAATTTTAATAAATAGAAAAAGCCTTTCTAATGGAAAACAAAGGAGGCTTATTTTAACAAGCATCTGTCTCTAATGCACTTTAAATGCTTTCACTTCTGATTTACATAAAAAAGCCCGATTGCACTTTGAAAGTTCCCTTTCATCTATGCAATACGGGCTTTTGGCTTTAAAAAACTGACCTCTTATACGTCGAGTTTGTATTTAAAGAAAGGTGGAATAAAAAACTTTCCAGAGCCAGTTATTCCAGCTTCATATTCTTAGTTTTGGCAATACTATATTTCAATAACATAACTCCATTCCCATAAAGAAAACCCCACAAAAATATACATACAGCGGCGCTTCCCCTTGTAGCTGCAAAAATCAATCCTACAACAAACAAAGGATATTCCCACCACCAGACACTGCTTTTCGTTGCTTCATTCACTTGAGGATGTTTATATAACCCCCTGAGATAGTAAATTACAATGGCAATGGAAAGTCCCAACACTAGAATCGGAGAAAAAATTTCTTTGTTGAATAATAAATAACATGCATATATCGCCAGAAGAAATCCATTCGCCCATAGCATCGCCTTTATATACATTTTGGGTGGCAAAACATTCCTTATTTGAAAGGTCCACATGATAAACTCCTATATCTTAAAGTGGATGCAAAATCGCTATTATACTTTTTTACGTGCCAAGACATCGAATTTCTTTAATTTCTTCATTACCAAGCCATGAATGCTGCTTTCAGGGTAATTGCCCTCAGCATCCTTCTCTCCAGCAGACATCCCCATCAAAAGAGCAATGCCTTCTCCAATCTGACTGATAGGATAAATGTGGAATTCGCCGTTTTTCACAGATTCTACAACCTCATCCTTTAGCACCAAATCCTTAATGTTGGATGCGGGAATTACAACCCCTTGGGTTCCTGTTAAGCCACGCTTTTTGCAAAGGTCATAAAAGCCCTCAATCTTGTGGGTAACACCACCAATGGCCTGAATTTCCCCTTTTTGATTGACTGACCCGGTAACAGCCAAATCTTGGCGAATGGGTACTTCTGAAAGGGAAGAAAGAATGCAGTAAAGTTCTGTGCTGGAAGCACTATCCCCATCAATCCCATTGTAGTTTTGCTCAAAACAAATTCTACAAGAAAGAGATAACGGAAACTCTTGTGCATAAGTCTGCCCTAAAAATCCGTTGATAATTTGAACCCCTTTGTCATGGGTCTGACCACTCAATCGAGCTTCTTTTTCAATATTTATCAACCCGGATTTCCCAACATAAGTGGTGGCTGTAATACGGCTAGGGTTGCCAAAAGCATAACTTCCCATATCCAATACAGCTAACCCGTTAATCTGCCCAATGACACGCCCATCAGTGTCAATCATGATAACATGTTCATCCAGCATTTCACCAAGCTTTTCTTCATAAAGCTTCATTCTTTGCTCTTTCTCATAAACCGTTTTCTTAATATGAGCTGCTGTAACCACCTGGGCATTCTCCATTTTTGCCCAAGTTACCGCCTCACAAAGAATTTCTGCAAGCTGATTAAAGCGTGTTGACAATTTATTTTGTCTCTCAACCAACCTAGATGAGTATTCCAATATGGCACAAACTGCGCTTGCATCAAACTCCATGGTCTGTTCTTGCTCCACGAAACGTTTAATGAATCCGGCCAATTTCCACATGTTTTCAGGATTTCTAGGCATTTCATAATCGAAATCTGCCTTGATTTTGAAAAACTTATCAAATTCCTCATCATATTCACTTAACAACTCATAGTAATAATTGCTGCCTATCATAATCACCTTAATATCGGCAGGAATTGGTTCCGGTTTTAATGTGGGTGCCACTGTGGCCCCCAACTGGTCTCTACTACTATCCATGTTAATTTCTTTGGTTTTTATGACACGACGCAGTGCCTCCCAAGCCTGAGGCATAGAAAGAATATCCTGTGCCTGCACAATGAAATATCCCCCGTTGGCTTTATGGAGCAAGCCTCCTTTTATTTTCATAAAATCCGTGGTTAAATTGCCAAACTCACTATCATACTCCACTTCTCCCATTAAGTTGGAATAGGTTGGGTTAAAGGATACCACTACAGGAGCTCCTTCGCTTTTGGAATGATCTACAATCAAATTCACCTTATATTTCAAGGTAACATCTTCAGCGGGTTTCTTTCCAAGCATAGGCAATAAAGAGGAAATTCCTTCGTCACTATCTTCTTCATCCTCATAAAACTGCCCCAGGTTTTCTAAAACATCTTCACGCACCTCGTTGATATATTCGATTACCCGCTTGTAATCCTGATATTTCTCCTGAACCCCACTGATATGGTGTCCGATGGCAAACATACCTACTTGATATTCAAGCTGTTCCAACTCTTTTTTAGAGGCCTTATCCAACTCTCTTATGTCACGCATGATTGCTCCAGCTTTCTCCTGAACAACCTGCGAATTTTTTTCGATTTCATTTTTAACATCTTCATCCAAAGCATCATATTCTTCTTCACCAATGGCATTCCCGTCTACAACAGGCATAAAATAAATGCCGGAATTGGTGGTCTTTATCTGGAAGTCGAATTCCGCAGCCATTTTGCTCATATCTTCCATCAAACTGCTTCTTTTTTCATCAAAAGTACGCATCAAATCACTTTTTTGCTTCTCATATTCCTCTGCACGAAATACCTTCTGTATTTCTGTTTTCAGAAGCTGAACAAGTTCGCTCATATCTTCTTTAAATTGCTTCCCCATACCCTTTTCAAACCGAAGAGCCAAAGGATTTCTTGGATTTTGAAAATTATAGACATAGCACCAGTCTCTGGGGACAGGTTCAGTTGCCGCCAACTTTTCCGTGCTGGCTTTGGCATAGGTGGTTTTTCCTGTACCTGAAGGCCCCGACATATAAATGTTATATCCCTTCATTTTCACCATCAAACCAAAGTCAAACGCCCTTACTGCACGCTCCTGCCCGATAATTCCTTCCAATGGAGGAATTTCGCCTGTTGTACGAAAGGCAAAATCTTCAGGAAAACAGCCATTTCTCAGCTGTGTATACTTTAATTCTTGCGCCATCTTTACTCTCCTCCTTCCAAAAATGCAGACAATTGCAGCTCAATTTTCAACCATTCTTCTGCCCGCATTTTCTTATCCTTTCTTGCAATGTTCCTCATAGCCCTCAAAAATAGGATAATATTTCCACATGATTACGGCATCCTCATGGGTATCGGAGTAATAATTTTTCCGAATCCCTTCTGGGCGAAAACCGTATTTATGATACAATCTCTGTGCAGGCTCATTATTGATACGAACCTCCAAAGTAATCCCAATCATTTCTCTTTCTTTCGCCACCAATTCCAAGTTTTGCATAAAAAGCTCACCAATGCCCTGCCTGCGATATTCATGCAAAACTGCCACATTGGTAATATGCCCTTCTGTAACTACGTGCCACATTCCTGCGTAACCAACAATCTTATCTCCGTCTATGGCAACAAAATAAATTGCCATTTTGTTTTCCTTGATTTCTCTCTCGAAATCCTTTCTGCTCCAAGGTACCGAAAAAGAAGCTTCCTCAACCGCCAGAACTCCGTCAATATGCTCCTCCTGCATTGTTACAACTTTAATCATTCTGTTTCCCCTCTCCTTGCAAGCGTTCTTCCCGCTCTCGTTCTGCTTGAGATTTTCTTAAATAAATTAACTCAAAAGTACTTCCTTCCACCGCTCCACCTTCTTTTACAATTTCCATGGCCAATGATGCCACAGAGGCCGCCCGCTGCAATGAGCAATGGGCAGGAGCAAAAATAAAATCAGGGAAAAGAGATAAATTTTTTTGATGAACCGGCACTCCGTCTCCTAAAAAAATAACCTTTTGTTCATACTCCCTTGCCATTTGTATCACTTCATCAATGCTGATTGCCATCATTTCCGTCAAACGGCTTAATTTTCCGTTGATCCAACGGTAAAAAGCTGTATAAACCTGACTACGTCTAGCATCCATAATCGGACAAATTATTTTATCTGTTTCAAACACATTATATGCCAGAGCATCCAATGTGGGAACGGGAACGAGCTCCTTCCCAAGGGCTAAAGCCAGCCCTTTTGCTGTAGCAGCACCAATGCGCAGACCTGTAAAAGATCCCGGCCCGCTGGCACAAGCAATATAGTCGGCTTCATCTGCCCGGGTTTCCGATTTTTCACAAATTTCAGCAATCATCGGCATGATTGTCTGACTATGTGTTAATTTATAATTTAAGGTAAACTCCGCAATCAGCTTGTCCTCTTCCACAATAGCAGCACTGGCTGTTTGCCCTGTTGTATCAATGGCTAAAATCTTCATGCCTCTTCCCCCTGACAAACGGTAATTCGTCGATAATCGTCGCCTTTTTCAAAATCCTTCTCTATGGTGATATGAATGGCATCTTTGGGTATTAAATTGGGAATCAGCGTAGCCCATTCCACCAAGGAGACCCCTTGACCATAAAAGTAATCCTCATAACCGATATCATCCATCTCCTCCTCAGAAGAAATACGGTACACGTCAAAATGATATAGGGGAATTCTGCCCAAATATTCATTAATAATTGTAAAGGTTGGACTTGTAACATGCTCTGTTATTCCAAGTCCTCTGGCAAATCCCTTTGTAAAAACAGTTTTCCCTACACCCAAATCCCCATCCAAAGAATATACCTGGGCAGGCTTAGCAGCCTGCCCCATTTTCACACCAATCGCCTCAGTTTCTTCGGAAGAAAATGTCTCCCATTGTTTCTTCATAAATCCTACCTCATTCTCAGTAAATATAAATTGCTGTCACACCTGTATCTACCATACGAGAAGTTTTCCCATTATAATAGTACAAATCGCCTATCCCTGTTGTAATATCATAGTTTTTCAAGTAAGCAAATTTACCGTTTTCTTTATATTGGAATACAAAAACATCTCTATCAATTTCTGTTTTTCCCTTATCGTCAAACTTCATCAAGGCGCTGTTGCCTGTTTTGGTATCGGTATTAGCCATATAGTATACCTCGCCCTTATCTTCAGGGAAATATACACCAACAGCATTTTTCTCTATCTCCTGGAGAGTTCCATCTTTATACATGCCTAAACTGCCCATACCACCGTTATAATTATAATAATACACCAATGTGTTGCTGTCACCCAAAAAGGCCATTTGTTCAACTGATTTTTGAACCTGAACAGGTGCACTCTTGCCATCAAGAGCTTCCACCATTAACACATTCCCACCTGTGGTTTCATCCTGCACAAAATATGCGGCAGTTTTCCCATCAGGAGAAACCTGAATTGTATTGGGTACTGCTTTATTGTCTTGCAAAAGATAATCCTTGCCTGTTTTATCTGCAATAAATACTTCTCTTTGCCCATACATCAAAGCTGCATAATAGGTGTACATTGCTTCATCAAAGGAGGTCACCTTTGACAGCTTCACAGGCTCTGGTGCTTGCATATAGAAACCGCCTACATAACTGCCTTTTCCCTGAAGAGATACTGCAGAAATCACAGTCTCACCCATTTTAATTTTGTTACCACTGGCATTTAGCAAATAGCAATCCTGAAAAATCGGATCCATACCTTCTTTTCCATTCATCTTCTCTCTAATTTCTTTAATTTGAGCCTGACGCTTCTCATCGTAGGATGAAAGATCTGTAATGTCATCCTCAATCATCTGGCTAAAGGAAGCATTTTCCGTTCTCATGGCACAGTACAAAACATCCTGATCATTGTGCATCAACTCTGCGTAAGTAACCTGCTCTGCAATCAACTGTGGCTGCTTACCAAGAGAAAATTGAAAAAGCTGATATGAATCATCTTTTTGTCCTAAATAATAAGCTATATTTGTTTTCTTTGATATAAAACTCAACACAGAGGAATCAGCCAATTTTACAGATTCCTTCTCTCCAATGGTGCGGGAGAAGAGAGCTATCTTTTCACCAATATTCTTTTTGTAAAGTAGATAGGAACCGTCATCGCTTAATTCATATGCACCATTTTGCAATAAGATATCATCGTCTATCTTTTGGCTCTGTCCATTGGCAAATACATACAAATCCATTTTATCCCCGTTTTTCACCAGATATGCACATTCACTGCCATCTGCACTTCTAATAAAATGGTATACCTTTTCCCCAATCAGAATAGGTTTTGCATCCTTATTTTCGATATCTTTATAATATAAATCCCCAATACTGTCCTCATTCACTCCTGCCATATAATAAATGTCTCCATTGTCCTCAGAAACATTTGCGCCCCAAGCGGAGTAATAATAGTTGCTAACGCCACCCTTGGTTACACTGTCATTCACCAAATAAGGATCATTTTTCAGATCATACACATACAATCCGTTATCCTTTAAGTACGCAATTGCTATATCTGCAGTTTTCCAAAGGCCGCCCCCTGTTGCAAACCAACAGTATCCCATTACACCTAAAAAAACAAAAATCCCCAAAACAACCTTCCACCAAACACCTTTGTCTTTCCTACCAATACTTATTTCATTTTCCACATCCGATGCTGTGTTATCCACATTATCCACAGTTTCTTCCACAGTGTCATCCTTGTCGGCTTCCTTTTCCTCGAAGTTCTGCACAACTTCTCTATCGCTATCCACAGAGTTATTCACAGAATCCTCCGGTGTTTCCACAGATTTGCTCACATTTTCCGTAAATTCCTCTGGAAACCCATCATCTGTCCCCATGTTCTCTACAGTCTTGATCTGTTCATCCACATTGTTTTCCCCTTGATTCACATCTTTATCCACAGCAATACCTTCGTACTCCTGCTCTTCCTTTCTCTGATCGTCCAATGTAATAGCCTCCTTGAATTTTTGTTAAAAATACCAATCCTTTATGATTCTGTACGCCCTAAAGCCTATTTTTCCCCGCCTGCAAATCTTTTTATTTGCAAAAGCAAAATTCCCCCGGCTCTGATTCTTAATTTTCTCAATTTTATTTTTCTTCCTTTGTGTTTTTTGAATTTTATGATTCCGAAATAGTCGTCGCCAAAGAAATGCCACAACACCTTTACCTGCTTTTAAACAAAACAGTCCCAATTCCGTGTTACGCATTACTTTTTTAAGCTCCAAATTCATAAAATCATTCCCTTCCACCGTAATAAGGATAAACCCTTGTTTCAGTTTTTTGAAGAAGCGCTGGTGAGGCGTTTGCAGATACACATTTTTCTATTGATAAGAAAAAATACAGCAAATAGCTGTGCTATTGCTCAATCTTTTGATACCATCCAATAGAGAATCGGACTGGATGCGCTCACAGAAAAACAGCGTTTCCTTTATTTCATGAAAACGGATAAGCATCTTAAAACCGAAGTAAATATTCTTCGCTAAACACCTGATTTCATCAGGATTATTACAAGATTATTTCACGGTAAAATTGCCCCGTCGACCTTTCACATCATACCATATTTTGTTACATAGTAAAAGGAAATCCACAATTATTAACTAATTATTAACAACTTTGAACTTTTAATGAAATTTTTATTTACAATTACAGAAATTTACACTATAATACTAACATATCTTTTGAAAAGAAAGGAACATTTGATGGAATCCCGTGAGAATTTACCTTTAAATAATCAATCAGAGCATCACTTTTTATCTCTTCATATTGCCCATAAAGGCAAAGAAAAATCATTACATGTTAAAAAAACACATGCACTGGCATTCTGTGTTGCGGCATGTTTGCTTGTTGGCGGTTCAGTAGTTACCTTAAGCTCCTATTACAATACAAAAAATGAGCTAATGACCTATGAGCAACAATTGCTGCAAATTGAGCGAACAAATCGAAAACTTGCTCAAAACTCAAAGGCATTGGAAAACGAAAATACAGAATATACCCAAAATATTGAGAATTTGCAGAATAAAGCCGTAGAGCTTGAGCAAAAAATCAATGAATTAGAAAATGTGAAAAATGACTTGAACGACCAATTAAATAGTATCAACCCAAGCGACAGCGCTTCAACGGAACTTCGCAACGCCGTTGCCAGCTGCCTTGTGCAGGATAAACCCCAAGTTGTAGGAACGCAAGACTTTACACCTATTGTAACCACTTCCTTCAATAAAGTTACAGCCTTGGCTGTCCAATTGGATCGTATCAACTCTCGCCTGAACGAGACAGAAACATCTTTTACCAAAGTGGCCACAAATGTTACAGAGACCCTATCTGCTTATAGCGATATTCCTTGTGGCATGCCCGTAGCAAAGGGGATTATTTCCACTGAATTTAATCCTGAGGGGTTATCCACCATCAGCGATGGCAGGGTGCATTATGGCCTTGACTTATCCACCCGAAGTAAAATTCTGCCTATCGTAGCAACAGCGGCAGGAACGGTTATTGAGTCTGAATACCATAGCGAATATGGAAATTATGTATTGATTGACCATGGAAATGGCTTTATTACACGCTATGCCCATAACACAGAAAACCTTGTTTCTCCAGGCGATATAGTTAAAAAAGGTGACACCATAGCAACAACTGGTTCCACAGGTCAATCCACTGGCATTCACTGCCACTATGAAGTAATCTTAAACGGAATTTTTCAAAATCCCATGGATTTTCAGTAATAAAAAAGGATGGCTTAGCCATCCTTTTTTAATGATTATTTTCTTGTTCAACTACAATAATAATTAAGGGCTCCTTATGATAAAGCTGGTTCTTCGTCGTCCTGTTTGTTATTTTCCTCTTTTTGGGATGCACTTTTCTCCGCAATTTCAACCCCCTGGGATGTTTTCCCTAGGTTCATCAATACTACAGCACCGACCACCAGTAAAATACCCCCTATTTTAGCCACTGTGGCACTTTCTTTGAACACCAAAATCCCCAGAATTGCCGCCACCACAGGTTCAATGGTTGCCGTTACCGAAGCCTTGCTTGCAGGCAGATGGCTCAACCCTTTTGTATAACATAAATAAGGTATCACTGTAGTCATCACTGCAAACAGAATAGAAAGGGGCCATTGCCCTGCCGCCGTAATTTCCTGCACAACATGAACGGGATTTACACAAAATGCCATAAATACAGAGGCCATTAAAAACGTATAAAAGGATATCGTTAAGGATTGATAGCCTCTGCGTAATGCAAAGGTGCCAAAAATGCTATATAGCGCATACCCAATTCCAGAGCCAAGCCCTGCTAAAAGTCCCATGGGGGACAGCATCAGCTTCCCGCTGAAAAGCCCTGTAATCATTCCACAGCCACAAAGTGTCATGATTAACACCAGTGCCTTTTTCCTTGTCATCTTTTCATGAAACAAAACAATGGAAAACAACATTACTATGGTGGGGGCTGTATATAACATCACTGCCGCAATGCCAACACTGGTCAGATTAATGGCTTTCATATAACACCAGCTAAAAAAAGTAAAACTAACAATTCCAGTGCCTACAAAGTACAGAATGTCTCCTTTCTTTTTTAACTGAAAGCTTTTTTTATCCCGAATCATAAGAATTATGGATAGCAATATAACACTAACAACACCTTTGATAAATAAAATTTCCATTTCTGTTAAACCAAAAAGAGTAATTGCTTTTGTAAAAAGCCCAATTAAACCCCAGCATAAACCAGCAAATATAATCCATACATAAGCCATAATGAAACCCCTTCTTATATCAAAATTCCCCGTCTCATGGCAAAGGAATAAATATAAACCTCCGTCACCTGTTTTCCCAAAGCCTGCTCCAACGCCCGTCGATACAGCTTCAATTGAATTTCATAGCGCTGGCGCAAGGCTCCTTCATCATAAATTCTGTCACTCTTATAGTCCAGAAGAATAAGATTATCCCCCTCCATAAAGTAACAGTCTATAATACCGTTTAACAGCACCATGTCCTCAACATCCCCATATTCTGCTCCCAAAAAAAGATCTTTTGCAGCCATGAGCATGGCAAAGGGCCGCTCCTTTTCCACCGCATCGCAGCCTCTGATGCGCTTCGCCAAGGGAGAGGAAAAGAACCCCAGCAATTCATTCTTTCTTAATGCTGCAATCTCTTTTTCGGAAAGCCTGCCATTCTTCATCATTTCTTCCAACAAGCATTCCAATTCATCTGCATCATATTCCTTTTGAAAATCAGCATATTCCATCACTGCATGCATTGCAGTTCCAATTTCCGTGGGGGTCAGGGCACCCTCCCTATCTATCATTTGAGGAAGCTTTATTTCTACTGTAGAGAAACTAGGTTCTCCCGTGATCTCCTCCAGATTCCTTCTCTTCACCTCAGAAATAGAAAGCTTGGACGGAAGTGCCGTTGCCTTAAGATAAGGATATTGCCACTGAAGTAAAGAGAACAACTCATCTCTTCTGCCACTAAAATCCGTCTCTGTTTCCCAAAGGGCAAAATGGTTTTCCTGTTCTTCTGCCCAGGCTTTTTCCTCCACCACTTGCAAAAGTATATCCCCTCTGGTTTTGCGCTGAAGAGACCAAACAGAAGGCTCCTCCTGAAATACCCTCACTTCATGGGAGACACCAAATTGTTCGCGCAGCCATTTTCCATCAGGATGTCGCAACAATGCAGGCATCATCCAGTCCAAATAGCTTTTACTTCGTCTTAATCGGAATACAGAGAGGCGATCTTTGTTGCCTTCTGCCCCATCAGCCCACTTTTTTACGGCTTTCTCCAAGTCCTTCACCGTTCCCGTCAAAATGAGCTTTTCTTTGGCCCTGGTTAGGGGAACATAAAGCACCCGGAGTTCTTCCGCTAGGTTTTCCAAACGGATGACCTCCGCCAATGCTGTTTTAGAAAGGGTGCGGTAAATCGCTCTATGCTCCAAATCCTTATAATCCATGCCAAAGCCCCACTCTTGATGAGTAAGCACCGCCGCCCTAACGTCCATTTCATTAAATTGCTTACCACAATCCGCCACAAAAACAACAGGGAACTCCAATCCCTTGCTCTTATGAATGGTCATTACACGAATCAGGTTTTCTCCTTCACTTTGGAGCTTTGCCGATGCCGAATCCCCTTCCGCTGTTTTCATATCCTCCACATAGCGGATAAAGAAAAATAGCCCCTTACGGCTTCCCTGCTCGAATTGCTCCGCCTTTTCCAACAGTAACCGAAGATTCGCCTGACGCAAGCTGCCCCCCGCTGTCATTCCCACATAATCATAGTAGCCGCTTTCTTCATAGAGGTAATGTAAAAGTTCATGGAGGGTCAACTCTTTTACCCGCCCCCGCCATTTTGTTATATCCTTAATGAAATCTTGAAGCTTTTCTTTTAATGCAGTATCGTCACCTTGATGCAAATATCCCTGGATGCAATCAAAAAACAACCCATTTCCGCCATTCAGGCGCATTTGCATCAATTCATCTCCCGTAAGGCCATATAACGGGGAATGAAGCACAGAAATTAGAGGAATATCCTGTCTTGGATTATCCAAAAGGCGAAGGAGGTTCAAAACCGTATCCACCTCGGGTACTTCATAATATCCTTCAGCTGTTTCTGCATAATAAGGAAGCCCTGCTTGTCCAAAAACATCATCAAGCACGCTTCCCCAGTTTTTCATACTTCTAAGCAAAATGGAAATATCTCTAAACTCTAAAGGACGATAATCTCCACTTTCCTTATCCACAACACAAAAGCCCTCTGCCATCATTTCCTTGATTTTATCGGCAATCGCCATGGCTTCCAATTGGCGACGGTTTAGCTCCTCCAATTCCTCCATTCCTTCTTCTTCCAAAACATTTTGGCTTTCCACCAAAATCACTTCGTTTTCTCCTCCATGAGAAGTCTGGGCGTCAGGAAAAATTGCTCCCGCATATAAGGCCGCATCTTCGTTATATTCCACATCGCCAAAATCCATTGACATTAGCTGGCGAAACAAAAAATTGGCTCCATCTAATATGTTTTTTCGGCTTCTAAAGTTCTTAGAAAGAATAATCTTTCTGCATTTTCCTCCTTCTTCTAAGGGATAAGTTTGATATTTTTCATTAAACAGCTGGGGCATAGCCAATCGAAAACGATAAATGCTTTGTTTCACATCCCCAACCATAAACCGGTTATTTTCCCCTGTACTTTCACCGGAAACTGCGGCCAATATCATTTCCTGAACCATATTGCTGTCTTGATATTCGTCTATCATAATTTCATCATAGCGCTTTTGTATTTCCAACGCCGCCGCTGTGGGAATAACCTGCCCCACTGTGCTGTCTTTTTCCACTAATATTTTCAAGCAAAAATGCTCATAATCATGAAAATCGATCACGAGCTTCTCTTTTTTTGCATCTAAAAAGCGCTGTATGAATCCCTCAACCAGCTCCGCCAAACCCTTTGCCACTGGGTATAAAGAGCGTAGAAGCTCCCCTTGCATCTCTTCACTAAAGGAAAAATAAGTCTCCCCCAGCTTATTGCGAATATCCTTTGCTTCATTACGCAAACTTTTAATATCCTCAGCCAGCTCCTTTTCTTCTCCTCGGTAGCTGGGCAGTCTTTGAAATTCTGTTTGTAAAAAAGCCATACGCCACTTGCCATACCCATACGGCAAAGCCTCTTCTAATTGTTCCAACCCCAGCGCTTCTTTTTCCATACATTCCAAATAAGCCTCAAAACCAGATGTAGAGGATGCAAGGCGCATTGCCCGTTCCAATAGCTTTCTTGCAAAAGCTACACTGCCTTCAATGCTTTCCCGAATGATGGGCATCCAAATGCAAGCATCCAACGTTTCCCCATCCTGAAGATGATATTGCTCTGCCAACTGGAAAAGCAGCTTCACAGGGTCAGGATACCCTTGGGCAAAATTGTATAGCTGTAATAGTAAATCCTTTAACCTACTGTCCTTGGTCTCTTCACCAAAGGTTTCCAATAATTGAAAAAAAACTTCGTCTTGCTTCTCATAAAGTTCCTCGAAATAATCCTCCAGCACTTCTTGCTGTAATAGTTTAATTTCCCCAGGGTCTGCTGTTCTAACCCCAGGGTCAATATCCAAAAGATGATAATACTCACGAATGGTTTGCAAGCAGAAAGCATGAATTGTCTTAATATCGGCACGGGCAAGCAAAGTTAGCTGATTTTGCAAATGCAAATTTTGAGGCTCTTGCTCCAGCTTTTTTGCAATGGCACCTCCAATCCTTTGACTCATTTCTGATGCCGCGGCCTTTGTAAAGGTAACTACCAGTAATCGGTCTATATCCATCGGTGGTTTTTCTGCGGTAATCCGCCGAATAATGCGTTCAACCAGAACTGCGGTTTTCCCGCTGCCCGCCGCCGCCGAAACCAATAAGTCACAACCCCTTGCTTCAATGGCCTGTAATTGTTCCTTCGTCCATCTGCTTTCCCCCATGGGCCTTCATCCTCCCAAAATCATTCTCCCATGGCTCGCTCCATACGCACACGAAATGGTACATACCCAACAAACGAGCCCATAAAGCTATTATAGGAATTATACCAGAAGTTCCCGATAAAAGCGAACGAAAATGCAGAAAGAACCTTGTGACCAAAAATATATCTAGCCGTTGTTTTTATGAATAATTCCTGAAAACCTGTCTGATAAAGAAAGGCACACCTTTGCAAAATGTCTACCATTTCCTTCTCATTTTCCGTCAAGTCATATACTTCAAACAAACCTTCCTTGATATTTTCCCATAACATCTCCTTTTTCCGCCTTCTAACGATACGTATGGTGTGATGTATTGCGGCAAGCTTGTAAAAACGCATCATTGCTGTTTCATCTAATCTGGCAAGATTCTCTCTGAAATAATTATGTTCCATTGGTGTCTCCAAAAAGACCTCATATCCATCAGCAGCGGTACTCTCTGCACATTGTACATAAAAAGCACTGTAAAATTGGTTTTCCAATTGATAGGCACGCTCTATAAAATATGATTTACACTCTTCAATTAACTTCTTGCAACGTTCATCTTTTTTTGTATTTCGCTCCAGCACAACCATAACCCCTTTCAAAAAGCACGATTTCATATTTCTATTGTAAAGGATTGATAGCCCAGATGCCTTCCTTTTCGTTCGCAAATAAAGAAAGGCTTCCCCAAAAATCGGGAAAGCCAAAGGTATAGATATTTTCTGAAACCTTATAAAAATTTACTATATAAAGCTTCTTGGTGCATAATACAGCGGAATCAACAAGTGATTAGATTCTGAAAAGCAATACCATATTTCTTAATTCCAACTTACATGCTACTGACTCCGCTGCATCATTAAAAGTATGATTCAGTTTTCCATACTTCCTGTAGATCTTATTCGCAGACTAAATTAGCATCCGCAGTTGTTCCCAATCTGATTTCCACAGCCACAACTATTGCCGCCACAGCAGAAAAGAAGAATCAGGATCCATAACCAAGAGGACTCGCCGCCACAGCCGCCGCCACAGCCGTTGCCACAACTATTGCCACCAAAACCGTTACCACAGCAGCACAACAAAATTAAGATCCACAAACAACTATCGCCGCCACAACCAAATCCATTCATACTATAATACCTCCTTAAGTAAATATGTTTTGCTTACATTTTTATCCTATGAGGTATTTTGTAAAATATTGCCTGTCTATATTTAATCTTTTTTCTTTTTTATTCTCTCATAATTCGGGAAATTTGAAACAAGCTTTAGCAAGGAAGTATTAAATCCTCCACCAAAACCTCCACAGTAAAGCCTCCCATTTCATCTGCAAGGCTTATCAAAAGGAGCTTTTCATGGTCTAAAAAATATAAAACATGGGTCATGTCCTTTTTTTCTCCAAGAAAAATCAGCTCATTTCTTTCGGCTTCGCCATGAAATGTAACTGCAAGACCTGCTTGTGTATATCTAGCGCCAATCCGCTTAGCCGATTCTTCCCCCTTCGCTGTCCATGCAAACAAAGCTTTTATTCTTTGTGTCATAATAAACCTCCAAAAAAGTTTTGATAGCAATAAGTCCTACTTCAGTAAACAAAGCAACATAAAAATCTTTGATGTTGCCTGAAAGAAAAACAAAAAAGTACCCTCTGAGCATTTACTCAAAGGGACCTTAACTGCACAAATCATTCATGGGAAGCTCTCATTCTCCCCGCTTTTCACTAAGCATTTTTTCAAGCTCATCGATAAATGTATTAATATCCTTAAACTGACGATAAACGGAAGCAAAACGAACATAGGCTACTTCATCTAATTCCTTTAGGCGATCCATCACCATACCGCCAATCACCTTGCTGTCCACTTCTCTCTCGCCACTGCCAATCAAAGTATTTTCCACATCATCAACCAAATTCTCAATTTGTTTTGCCGTAACCGGACGCTTGTTACAGGATTTCATGATGCCGCCCATTAGTTTTGTCTTATCAAATATCTCCCTTGTACCATCCCGTTTGATCACAGTAATGGGGATCATGTCTATTCTTTCGTAGGTGGTAAAGCGTTTCCCACAATTTTCACAAAGACGACGACGACGAATGACTGCATTGTCATCCTGTGCTCTGGAATCAATCACCTTCGTATCTGCATAGCTGCAAAAAGGACATTTCAAAATGGTCCCCCCTTTTTTCAAGATTCTTGCCACTTCTTTCAATTATACGCAAGAAATACTGTGGGGTCAAGGCTTCATTCATCAACAATCAAAACTTCACACGCATCCACCTCTACCAGAATGATATCATCCCCAATGCGTTTAATACATCGCCAAGGTACGAAATATGCTCGCTCCTTGCAAAAAAAATTCCATTTCCCCGCATCCTCTGGAATAATTAATGTACAGATTTTCCCGTTATATGCATCAAACTCTAAATCGCAAACAAAGCCCAGGCGCTTCCCATCACAAATATTAATGACCTCTTTTTCCCGCAGACACGAAAAACGTTCCCATTTCATGTATTTTTTCTCCCCTTTTCACCTGTTTAATATCAGTTTATGCCCCGACTTCATGAAATTCACCAAAATTCATTTTTCAAAAAACCCTTGACGGTGATTTCAGAAAGGTCTACAATATGTACGACTAATAGTATTATATAATCTATATATTGTGTTTTTTGCAATCCAAAAACAGATTCAAGCAATTCAGGGAATATGAATAAATGCAATAGAACTTTGAAAGGGGTATTCCTTATGATAACAACCATTAAAAAACGTGACGGCAGAACTGCCTATTTTGACATTAACAAAATTGCCAATGCCTTAGAAAAATCTTTTCAGGCATCGGTGGGAACAAAAGATTCTAGCACTTGCTTGGCTCTTGCTCAGGAGGTATCAGATACTTTTGAACGAAACGGCATTACTTCTCCGTCTGTTGAGCAAATACAGGATATGGCAGAAAAAATTCTGATTGAACATGGCTATGCCCTTACTGCAAAAGCCTATATTTTGTATCGTGCGGAACGCACTCGGGTGCGGAATATGAACGATAGATTAATGAAAACTTTTGAGGATATCACTTATAAAGAGGCAAATGACAGTGATATCAAAAGAGAAAATGCAAATATTGACGGAAATACAGCCATGGGCTCTATGCTGAAATATGGCTCCGAGGGAGCAAAACACTTTTATGAATGCTATGTTTTAAACCCCGCCCATTCTGAGGCCCATAGAAACGGAGATATTCATATTCATGATTTGGACTTTTATACTCTGACCACAACCTGCTGTCAAATTGATCTAATTAAGTTGTTTGAGGGAGGCTTCTCCACTGGGCACGGGGTTTTAAGAGAGCCCAACGATATTGCCAGCTATGCCTCCTTAGCATGCATTGCTATTCAATCCAATCAAAACGATCAGCATGGTGGTCAATCTATTCCTAATTTCGACCGCGGTCTTGCTCCCGGCGTGGCTAAAACTTATAAAAAGCGCTACCGCTCCAACTTCAACTCCTTTGTGGAAATTTTAGCTGGCCCCGAATTAAGTAAGACAGCATCAGAAGCTTTCGCACAACTGGAAGAAAAAGGTTTGTATCCCACATTGGATATAAATCCTCAGTTTGATGCCGCAGAGGAAGCATTGCTTCTAAAAGCAGGAATTACCCCTGAAATCTATCATAAAGTGAAAGAATTCGCCGCAAGAAAAGGAACGGAAGAAACGGATAAAGCCACCTACCAAGCCATGGAATCCCTGTTGCATAACCTAAATACCATGCACAGCCGTGCAGGTGCTCAGACACCGTTTTCCTCTGTAAACTATGGCATGGACACCTCTACCGAGGCACGTATGGTAATGAAAAATATGCTGCTGGTCACAGAAGCAGGTCTTGGAAACGGAGAAACCGCCATCTTCCCCATTCAAATTTTCCGTGTGAAGGAAGGCATTAACTTTAATCCCGGAGAGCCTAATTACGATTTGTTCCAGCTTGCCTGCCGTGTCAGTGCAAAGCGTTTATTCCCTAATTTTTCTTTTCAGGATGCACCGTTTAACTTGAAATACTATAAAGAGGGGCATCCCGAAACAGAAATCTCTTATATGGGCTGTAGAACTCGAGTAATGGGCAACGCCTATGACCCTACGCAGGAGGTAACCCCGGGACGAGGAAATTTAAGTTTCACCAGTATCAACCTGCCTCGTATTGCTTTACTTGCCAATAAAAACATCGATTGGTTTTTCAAAGAACTGGATAGCAAAATTGATTTGGTTACCGCTCAGCTTCTGGAGCGTTTTGAAATTCAGGCAAAGAAAAAGGTTCATAATTACCCCTTCCTCATGGGAGAAGGCGTATGGATTGGCAGTGATAAGTTAAGCCCCAACGATGAGGTAGGAGAGGTATTGAAAAACGGAACCCTTTCCTTAGGTTTCATCGGACTGGCAGAAACCTTAAAAGCGCTCATTGGTGTTCACCATGGGGAAAGCGAGGTTGCCCAGAATTTAGGCCTTGATATCATCAGCCATATGCGTAGACGGTTGGATGAGTATGTAGAAAAAACAGGCATGAACTTCTCCCTGCTGGCGACCCCTGCAGAGGGTCTTTCCGGTAGATTTATCCGTATGGATCGTGAAAGATTTGGTTCCATTGAGGGCATTACAGATAAGGAATATTATACAAACAGCTTCCACATTCCTGTTTACTATCCCATCAGTGCCTTCAAAAAAATCCAGTTGGAAGCACCTTATCATGACCTTACTAACGCAGGACACATTACGTATGTAGAATTGGATGGTGACCCCAGTAAAAATACAGATGCCTTTGAAAAGGTAATCCGCTACATGAAAGCTCAAAACATCGGTTATGGCTCCATCAATCATCCCATAGACCGTGATCCCCTCTGTGGTTATACAGGTATCATTGGGGATACCTGCCCCAAATGCGGCAGAAAAGAAGAAGAAGGTGCTATGGGCTTCCAGCGTATCCGCCGTATTACTGGATATCTGGTGGGCACTTTAGATCGCTTTAACAATGCGAAACGTGCCGAGGTTTCAGATAGAGTAAAGCACTCCTTGGTTACTGATGTAAAAATGAGTGCAAAGAAGGATTTATAATATGGAAATCAGATTGAGCGGTGTGGTAAACGATTCTATTGTAGATGGGCCAGGAATACGCTTAACAGTCTTTACCCAAGGCTGCCCCCATGACTGCCCCGGTTGTCATAATCTGCAAACCCATGATTATCAAGGGGGATATATTGGAGATACCGACCTAATTCTATCAGCCCTAGCAGAAAATCCCTTGCTAGATGGTCTTACCCTGTCTGGGGGTGAACCCCTAGATCAGCCTCTTGCCTGTAAGGTAATCGCCCATGGGGCAAAAAAGCTGGGGTTGAATGTTTGGGCATATACAGGCTACCTGTGGGAGGATATTTTAAAAAAGAGAGACCCATTAATCCTTGGGCTTTTAGAACAAATCGATGTACTCGTTGATGGACCCTTTCAAATGAACCAGCGGTCTTTGGAGCTTTTGTTTTGCGGCAGTAAAAACCAGCGTATCATCGACGTAAAAAAATCCCTAAAAACAAAGCATACTGTTCCTTGGGAAAGAGAGCATAAAATATAAAAATAGACAAGGGAGATTCCTCAAGATTCTTCCTTGTTTTCTGTTAATCTAACAGAAAATATTTGGTGAGCCTTCTTTTACATGACTTCTTACGAATTTCATGTAAATCAGTACACATTCATGAAATTTGAATGAAACTTTAACCAGAAATATTTACATAATTGAGAGATACCCCTTGCTCCTCCTCTTCCCTTAAATCCTTATTTTATAAAAATTCATAAAAAAACCCTCTTTATACATTGATAAAGAGGGTTTCTTTTTTAAATTTTATCCTGCTTTTCTTGTTCTGTTGTTAAATTTGTTACGGGTTCTTCTGCTTGTTGCATTTCTTCTTCCATCTGCCCTTGTTGTTCAGGCGCTTTTGCTAAAGGGTACTGCACATAAGCCTTGAATAGATCACCGTCAATGGAAAGGGTGAACTTCCCTTTTTGTAAATCCACCAGACTTCTTGCAATATTTAACCCTAAACCACTTCCCTCTGTAGAACGGGAGCTGTCTCCTCGCACAAAACGCTCCATCAATTCGTCAGGGGCAACATTCAGCTGGTCTCTGGACGTATTCTTCACTGCAATTAAAGCATATTTTCCTTTTTTAGAAATTTCCACATAGACCCTTGTTCCTGTTTGTGAATACTTACAGGCATTGCTCAAAAGATTACTCAATACACGCCAAGTTAAATTCCCATCAACAATACCATAAACAGGTTCTTTGGCGGTAATCACCACTTCTAAGTTTGCCTTCTCCAGCTTTTCCTCATATTCCGCCACTGCTTGATGCACCAATTCACAAAGGTCAGTAGGCAGCAGTTGGGCTGAAATATTCCCAGTTGATGCCTTGGAAGCCTCCACCAAATCCTCTGTAAGCTTTTTCAGCCTTCTTGACTGACGATCCAGAACCTCTAAATATTCCTGAGCCTGACCCGAAATTTCTTCCTTTTTCAATAAATCAACATAGTTGATAATGGAAGTTAAAGGGGTTTTAATGTCATGGGATACATTGGTTATCAGCTCTGTTTTTAGTCGTTCACTTTTTATTTTTTGTTCTATGGCAATTGCCGCTCCTTTAGACAGGCTGTTTAAATTGTTGCCATGTCTGCGGAAAACACGAAACATTCTAGATGTATCAACCTTATAATCAAGATTACCGTTAGCCAACTGTTCCCCTGCCTTTTTTAGCTTCTGCAATTGATTGGAAACAGAAAGCACCAAAACCAAAATAATGCAGTTCACTATAAATACTGTCCCGCTACTATTTGAATTTGATAAATAAATAAGGGAAATGAATACCCATGCCGCCGCATATTTCCATGTCATGGGCAAAGCGGTAATGGTATCTTTGAATGTAACAAACACAGCCCCGGTAAATTTCCAACCAATGTGGAAAAACCAATAAGTAATAGAGTTTCTCCACCATTTCCCCATTTTTAACCGTGTGGCAATGGTCATTAACGCCGCAATTCCCAGAACGAGAAGATAAACCAAAGCCCCTAACAGTAGCATAATATCTCTGAATTGATCAAATGGATAGATAGCGTGACCTCCCATAATGGGAATCGCCGCCAATAAAGCAAGCCCACCGAAATAGATTTCCAAAGGAATGCGGTCCTGAAGGTTTGGTGTAACTTCATCGGTTTTCCCCCTGTGTCCCGCGGCGCACATTAAATAAATCAGTGTAGCTAAAAACGTCAATATACTTGCCAGCGCTAAGACAAGAAGCCCCATACGGAATTTATACGTCAAGTTGTAAAGCCTGTACGTCAGGGTATAATTATCCGAAGCTGTGATGGGCGTTTTCACATAGGCCTCCAGCTTAGTATCCTTAGGTTCATCGTAAGAGATCCACTCTCCGTCCACAGTATATTCATCATAAACGTAAAAGTTATAGGTTTGTTTAAATCCTGTTTCCCCAGAGATATTACCTTCTGTTATTTTTTCACCGCTTGGGGTATAAATTTCAAATCCAAAGTTTGTACTCCTATTTTCCGCCCAATCTTCTAACTCTGTTGGACTATACCGATACAAATCCATGATTTCATCGGCATATTGATTGGTAATCCACTTACACCAAGGTGTTTCATAGTAAGAACGTGGGCTTCCGCTGTAAAAACCGCTTTCCCCCCCAACAATAACTGCGGCTGAGCTGATGAAACTCAACATCCCGGAAATAACCACAAGAAACAAGGCCAACACTTTAAACCCAAGATTGTGGGTGACCTTTGTCATTCTTTAGCCTCCTTTTCGATTTTGTAACCAAGCCCCCAAACCACCTTTAAATAGCGGGGTTCCGAGGGATTGATTTCGATTTTTTCTCGCAGATGACGAATGTGAACCGCAACAACACTTCCGGAGCCATATGCATCCTCATTCCAAATTTGTTCATAAATCTGTGTAGAGGAGAATACTCGTCCGGGGTTTTCCATCAGAAGCTTCAAAATATTATATTCACTGGGGGTAAGGGATACCGGCTCGCCGTCAACGGTCACTGTTTTGGATTCATCGTCTAAATCGATCCCTCCAATAACCAAATGGGACGCTTTTTTTGCCATTCCTCCCAAGGAAGTATATCTCCTTAGCTGAGAACGTACCCTTGCCATTACTTCGATGGGGTTAAACGGCTTTGTGATGTAATCGTCTGCACCGATATTCAATCCAAGAATTTTATCGCTGTCCTCACTTTTTGCAGTAAGCAAAATAATAGGTATATTGGAAGATTCCCGAAGCTTTGCTGTAGCCGATATACCATCCATCTGAGGCATCATAATGTCCATCAAAATCAAATGGATATCGTTATTTTCCACCACTTGTAATGCTTCTTTCCCTGTATAAGCAGTAAAAATCTTATAATTCTCTGTGGAAAGATAAATGGATAAGGCAGAAACGATGTCTTTCTCATCATCACAAATTAAAATATTGTACATGCCGTACACCTCCGTCATTCTGTAATTTCATTGTATAAAAAAGCCCTTAAGAATCAAACAGGAAATCATTTAATTTTCCTTTAAGATTAGATTTTTCGCTTTTATTAAGATTTTTATTAAGTTCTTCTTAAAATATATACCCTATATTAGTATTAGACAATAAGAAGTTGAAAATCCTGAAAGGTGGTACATAAAAGTGGACGAATTATTTTGGGTCGCCTTGGCCCTTGGTGCAGTGCTGAAACTAATCAGCTTATATTTTGGTGGGATTGCCTGCTTTGCCTTTAAAAAAGAAATCCAGTATCCTTCTGCAAAAAAATTGCGACGATTTGCAGTCTTTACTGCAGCAAGAAATGAGGAAGCCGTTATTGGAAACTTCATTGAAAGTATACAAAAGCAAAACTATCCCGTTGAATTGTTTGATGTATTCGTAATTCCCAATAATTGTACTGATAATACTGAGCTTATGGCAAAAGCTTACGGTGCAGAAATCATACACTGTCCCTTTCCTGTATCCTGTAAAGGGGATGCCTTGCAGCAAGCATTGATGCAGTTAAGAAAAAAGGGCTATGATGCCTTTTGCGTCTTTGATTCTGATAATATTGTTAGCCCCGACTTCTTGTCCAAAATAAATGATGCCTTCGATGCAGGAGCAAAGGTGGCGAAGGGGCGTTTGCTGGCCAGCAACCCCCATGCTTCTTGGGTTTCCGGCTGCTATAATATTTACTTTAATCTCTTTCACCTGTTTTTTAATAAGGCAAGAGGTGCCTGCGGTCTTTCTGCCAAGCTGGTAGGTACAGGCTTCGCAGTACATAAAGACGTATTGGAAAGCTTAGGGGGATGGAATACCACAACCATCGCTGAAGATGCAGAATTTTCTGCTCAGTGTGCTCTCTTGGGTGAGCGGGTTTGGTGGGTTCCCGATGCTGTTACCTATGATGAACAGCCTGAATCCTTTCGGGTATCCTTGTTACAGCGTCGTCGCTGGTGCAGTGGCATCATGCAAGTAGGAAAGCTGCATTTTAAGCATCTTCTGCAACGTGTTGTCAAACCCAATGGAGTTTATGCTGCAGACTTCACCATGTTTTTAATGGGAGCCTTTGCGCAAGCCCTTTCCGTACTTCCCTTGGGGCTGACCCTTTTCGCCGCAATATTTGATGGAAAGGAAGGGCTTTTCAATTTTATTCAGGCAATGGGAATCTACTTCCTACTCTACTATACCTTGATGTGTCTTATGGCAACACTGCTTACCCTGTATCAGGAAAAAAGAGTATTTCCAAAGGAAATGCGCTCCGCAATTTTATTATTCCCTATTTTTATGGCATCATGGATTCCATTACAGGTTATCAGCTTGTTCCGAGAAACAAAAAGTTGGAAAGAAATTCAACACAACGGAAAAAGTAAAGATACTATCCCCACAGCTTAACATAAAAAAACGGCAGATTTCAAGTCTGCCGCTTAGGATGGCAACCACGTTGCCATCCTTTTATTTTCGGTGTAATTATATTGCAGAGTCTTGGAAAAGCTCTTTAAATGGGAAGATATATCAGCATGCCCTCTATATTTAATGACTAAAATGCGGTTGTCTTTAAGCAAAAATATTTTTTTGTATTCGGTGTTTTCTTCAAGCCAAGCTTCATCTAATCCTTCTTGTTCTATTTTGATAACATCTTTAGGTTCCATCAATTTTTGCAACAATTGATTTCCTAAAAATCTATATTTCGTTTCATAATATGACAAACTTAAATGTACTTCATCTCTTTCCCGAACCCCATCACTTTCATAAATGGCGTTACCATCCTGCTCCAGTTCATACTGAACAGGCACTAAAATTGATGTTTTGGTATCTACATATGTAAAATCGTTATAGTATTCTCTGTTTGGTTCTGCCGTTTCCAGCTCCTCTAGGGATACATAAGAAAACGGTATATCACTTTGATCAATTAAAACATCACTTTCGCTGTTCCTCATCATTGTTATGACTGGAGCAAACATAAATGCAAACATAAGTCCAGTAAGTAAAAATTCCACACGAAACCATTTTGTTGTAGGCATAAATGGGGAATCCATTTCTTCAGGCAAATCAAAGCTTTCCAATTTTCTTTTTAATAATATATTAGAGTGATATTCTCGCCTCGCTCCTATGAGATTGATTAAAAACGCAAATAAATAAACAACCCCAGAATCATAAGTCTTTCCCAAAGCATAAGCGTCCCACTTTAAATACAAAAAAAATAGCTGCATCCCCATCAAAGTAAGCAATGCCAACATAGAAAAAATAACACTTCTTTGTATTTTTCTTCTTAACTCTTTATAAATAGCCTGCTCATCCTCTCTAGAGAAAGGAATTGGCTTAGGATATTCAGATTCATTTGAAAAAACGAAAAGCAATTTTTGATATGTGGCGACATAATGCCAGCCTTCTTCTTCAAAAAGCTCTTTCATCTCCCGTGAAGGACCATCCTCCTCATACACAGTTGGTATTATTTTATATTTTATTTTCTGGCAATAATCATCCTGAAATACTGCCTTTCTTCCCGAAAAGGATTTCAAGATCAGGCCTTCCTCCCCCATCTGAGTAAACCATTGTTCCATTGCTGTGATATCATACATATTAACCGGTATCAATCGTTTTTCCATGAGAACCTCCTTGGTGATACAAAAGCCGAAATAGCTCATTAATACTATAACAAATTCATCCAAATATTGTCAAATTTCGTTTTTTGTTTTATCCCGTTTTATATACCAAAAGAAGCAAAAATGCAGATAAACCCCAAGACCTTAAAGTCATTGGAGTTTATCTGCATTATTTGAATTGACTTAAAGAATGGGCATTTTAGGATTTCGTTCCTTTCGGAATCCTCCCACAGTTCTATTTAGAACTTAAGCTTCAATCTTATTTTTTCTGCATTTCCCGCATACACCGTATAGAATCAATTGCTCACAATTCACCTGAAAATCCAATTCATCTTCAACTCTTTTATGAATTTCAGTCAATTCATCTAAGAATAAATCTTGTACTTTTCCGCACTGTGTGCAAACTGTATGAGGATGACATTTTACAACCGCATCATAACGAGAGCTACCCTCTCCAACATTTAGCTCCTGAACCAAACCAAGTTGCTTAAAATAGTCTAAGGTTTTGTAAACCGTAGCCAAGCTCATGGTAGGATTTGTAGGCTCCAAAGCTCTGTAGATGGTTTCCGCATTAGGATGCTCTGTGGAATTTAACAGCATATTATACACTGCAATACGCTGAGGCGTTACCTTTAAACCTTTTTCTCTTAAAATTTGTGCAGTCTCTTTCATAATCAAAACTCCTAAGCGATAACTATTTTTATTTAATAGTAATATATAAGAAGGAATTAGTCAATAGAAATATTTATCAAATCTAAAATTCCGTCTTACCTTCTATTGTTTTCAGTTTTTCTTTATGCTACAATTTGAAACATATGTGAAAGGAGGAACAACGCATGCACATCGTACTATTAGAACCTGAAATACCTCAAAATGCAGGAAATATCGCAAGAACCTGTGCAGTAACCAATTCAGTTTTACACCTAATTAAACCCTTAGGGTTTTCTGTTGATGATAAATATTTAAAAAGAGCCGGTCTGGATTATTGGGAGCTTCTCGATATTCGTTATTATGAAAACTTTCAAGATTTTGTGGAAAAGAATCAAGGAATCCGTCTCTGGATGGCTACTACCAAGGCAAAACATGTCTATACCGATGTTCAATATGAGGAAAATGATTATTTCATGTTTGGAAAAGAAAGTGCCGGAATTCCGGAAGAAATTCTTATGGCTCATGAAGCAGGCACCATTCGTATTCCTATGCTGGAGGTGGCAAGAAGCCTAAACCTATCAAACTCCGTAGCAATCATTATTTATGAAGCCTTACGCCAGCAAGGCTTTAAGGGAATGCTTACCCAGGGCCAGCTTCATCATCATAGCTGGTAACAAACGCACAAAAACACCCATCACCAAAGCAGGCGAGGGGTTATGTTACACATGATAAATCCACCGGATTTTTGAAAAACCCGGTGGATGAACTTTTTCAACTTCTCATTTCGACTTAAAATTTTTAGTATTTATTTAAACAGCCCTTCTAAATTCTTTGCAATCACTACAGACCTCTGAACCATTTTTTCTAAGTTTACCATATCCGTGCTTTGTCGTTCAGAATTTTGCAGACTCATATCAGCATCTTGAATGGTGTAGTTAATTTTCTCTCGAATTAACCCGTTTAAAACATCAATCTTGACAATTGTTTCATTGGAGCTTTCGGAAAGGGTATGGATTTCCTTTGCAACCACGGCAAACGTCTTTCCATCATTGCCTAATCTGGCCGCCTCGATGGAAGCATTTAGCCCTAACAGCTTTGTCTGACTAATAATCTTTGCAATAGACTTCAAAACATCGGAAACCTCACGGGTTACCTCACTCACCTCAGTTATTTTTGAAGAAAGTTCATTTTGATTTGCGGACATTTCCTTTGCAGCATTGGTCAATGTCTCAATGGTTTTAGATATCTCCATAAAGTTTACGGCAAGCTCCTTGGTCAAAACTTCAATTTCCAATCTATTGTAACCATTATCCGCCAAAGCATTTACAACAATAAATAAAACCTCTGCTGCCGACTGAATATTTTTCATTGGAACCACATCGATTCTATGGGATGCTGACCATAATTCCTGCTCGCTTAAATTTAACTCTCTGGCAGTTTTCTTTATAACCTCTTCTTTTGGTGGACTTTCTAAAATTTGTCCTCCCAAAACGGTACCAATATGCCGTCCCTTGACTACAATCGGACAGGCAAAATCGATTAGGTTTGCATGGCAAGAACCAACATATGGTTTGCCTAGTTTAACCGCCTTCATCCCCATTTCATCATGACACTTGGCGCATCTGGCATCACCAACAGAAGACATATGTACGTAATTACTGCAAAAATCTCGGTAGTGGCTCGGGGATGTAATTTCTCTTCCCTCACGATCCACCGCAACTGCAGCACAGTTCATGCCCAATGCGAAATTGTCTAAAAAATTTTGTAAAATATTAATATCAATAATATCTGTTACTTCAAGCCTGTCCAAACTAACTATCCCATTTACCAATTCTACCATACCCAAGCCCCCTAAAATTGCATTAATCTATCATTGCTGTTTGCATTTTTATACCTATCCAATTCTATGGTATCACTGCCATTTCTACCTGTCAATGTGGTAAAACACCAATTTCCATTATCGTTTCATTTAGAAACAATGCCTTATTTTGTCATAAAAGTAAAAATATCAGTAGATTTTTTTAGAAAAACGCCTTATAATTGTCTATTTTTTGTCAAAAATAATTCTAAACTTCAAAAATGCTTAAAAATTATTTTTTATCTTCGTAAATTTGCTAAATAAATACGTTATAATACAAAAAACCCCATGTGATTTTCGAATAAGAAAATTACATGGGGTACTTTTATTTTTATTTTTTTTCCATTCCTTCTATAGATGCAAAGAATTGTTCATAGGTATCTCCCCATTTTTTACGGGGTTCTGTGGCACCAATACAACCATCTTCCAAGTCAGATAAATACCTTGCTCCTTGCTGATATATCTCCCCTACTGTAACGCCACATCCTAATTCTGTAGATAATTCACAAAGAGCCAGCTCAGGATCCTTTGCATTTCTTGTTTCCAATATTCTTTTTCGCAAATCGCTGTCTTTTCTTGCCTTTTCCAGCAATTCAAATAATCCATCCTTTAACATTTTTCTCGCCTCCTTTCTTCTCAGTATTTCCAGAGAAAAACAGGAACATACTGAAAATTCCTGTAAAAATTTACAAATAAAAAAGGATATCCCTTTAAAGTATATCCTTTTTCCATGTCAACAAACCATTTTCCAAGTTCATTTTCAAATAAAGAAAATAACTATATTTCATATCTTCGGAGTCCTGTTTAAACACTATTCAAAGCTTATATTTACCATGTACTCTGCAAATCAAAGGAATTATATCAATCCATTTGCTTTGGCGCTTTCTTCAATAGCTTCTACCACCAAATCTAAATCATCTTTACTGTGTCCCGCAGAAATAATAAAACGTAAACGTGCCATTTTCTTAGGCACCATAGGAAATTGAATGGCTTGGGCAAAAACACCTTTTTCAAATAAATCCTCACTCATTTTTTGTGCCAACTCTTCATTCTCCACAATAACAGGAATAATAGGAGTCACCGTTGTTCCTATATTCAATCCCAGTTTGGTTATGCGGTTTGCAAAATACTCTCTGTTCTCCCATAACCTATTTACATATGAACCATCCTGTGAAATCATTTCCACATTCTTTAGTGCCGCCGCCGCAAGACAGGGCGCCATGGGGGAAGCAGTAAAAATAAAGCTTCTGGCCTTTGGACGCAGAGCCTCAATCAGCTCCCTTGAGCCTGCTACAAAGCCCCCTGCCGAACCAAAAGCCTTTGACAAAGAGCCTGTTTCCACATGAACACGACTTCCCAGTCCAAAATAGTCTACAGTTCCTTTTCCCATCGGCCCCATCACGCCGTCGCCATGGGCATCATCCACCATAAACATTGCTCCATATCTTTCTGCCAAATCAGCAATTTCAGGAAGTGGTGCCAAATCCCCATCCATACTAAATACACCGTCCGTAACAATCAGCTTTTTTCCTGCTACAGGTTCTTTTAGAATTTCCTCTAAGGAACCCATATTTTTATGTTGATACACCTTAATCTGAGCGCCGGATTGTTTGCAGCCATCTATAATACTGCCATGATTCAGTGCATCGCTGTAAATAACATCTCCTTTGCTCACTAAAAAAGGGATTATCCCCGTGTTTGCAGAGACTCCACAATTAAAAACCAGTGTCGCCTCCACTTCCTTAAACTCTGCCAATGCCTTTTCCAAAGCATCGTGAACAGGAAAATTGCCTACAATATTTCGGCTGGCAGTGGGTCCTACTCCATATTGATCTAAGGCATCCTTTGCCGCCTGTATTGCTTGAGGATGGCTGGCGAGGCCTAAATAATTGTTGGATGCCATGTTAATCACTTCTCGTCCATCCAATTGGATGCGTGCCCCTTGGGGACTATTAACCGTTCTGTACATATTATTTCCCCTTTCTTTTTCATTCGTATCACTAGAAACATGATTGCCTTCCTTCATAAAGACAATTATTTTGTTATTATACCAAAACCAACAGTAGGAAACAATGAAGATAGAAAATGATGATAAACCATTCTCTCCTAAACAATCAACTAAAAAAACAAGCTTGGGAAACACCCCCAAGCCCGCTTTTCTATAAATTATAATATAACATACTCTTTTTTCTGTTTTCTGCGTTCCAATTTCCTGTCCTTCCACTTCTCCAACTCCACAATGGGCAAAGGTAAGCATGCTAAACCTGCAACAATCAGCCATTCCCAAATACCCAAGGGTGCAACCTTAAACACTGTAGCCAAAGGCTGTACCATAATGACACCCACCTGAAGCACTAAGCCAATGAGAAAGGCTCCAACCAGCCAAGTGTTCTCAAAGGGGCGAATGGAAAGCAAAGAATGCTCTGAACGCATGTTAAATGCATGAATCAACTGAGAGATGGAAAGAACTGCGAAAGCCATGGTTCTTCCTGTAACATACATTTTTTCATCATCAAAATAGATATGCCCTATGGCAAAGGCCAATAATGCCAGCATGCCAATCATCATTCCCTCTACCATAATTTTTCCGCCCAAACCACCTCCAAACAAGGTACTCTCCCGCTGTCTGGGAGGACGCTCCATGCAATCTCCTTCCACAGGATCCATGCCTAAAGCAATGGCAGGCAAAGAATCTGTCACTAAGTTTACCCATAACAACTGAATGGGAAGCAAAGGCGTTGCCCAGCCGAAACACATTGCGGCAAAAATGGTTATAATTTCACCAATGTTGCTGGAAAGCAGAAAATGTACGGCTTTACGAATATTATCGTAAATGCCTCTACCCTCTCGTACTGCCTCCACGATGGTGGCAAAATTATCGTCGGTCAAAATCATGTCCGCAGCGCCCTTTGCCACTTCTGTGCCACTTTTCCCCATGGCACAGCCAATATCTGCCGCCTTTAATGCCGGTGCATCATTTACCCCATCTCCAGTCATCGCAACCACACTGCCATCCTTTTGGTATGCTTTTACAATGCGCACCTTATGCTCTGGCGCAACCCTAGCAAAAACCGTACAATGGGCGGCAGCTTTTTCTAATTCCTCATCGGAAAGCTTGCTTAATTCCTGTCCGGTGATACAGGTATCTCCTTTTTCATAAATTCCTAACTGGCTTGCAATGGCTTG
>JAEZPX010000144.1 GCA_023413275.1 Bacillota bacterium
GAATACGCCTTCACTGGGGTTCTCCAACATAAATTTTATATATGTTTCTCCCAAATAAATGATTTTATCTAAAGGACAATCCCTTTTGCTCATCATTGCATCTTTCATTGCAATATTCATTCGTTCAAAACTTCTTTTTACCAATTCTAGATACATCTCATCTTGACTACGAAAATAGGCATATAAAGTCCGTTTACTAACACCAGCCTTTTCACATATCTCATTGCTAGACAAGCCTTCCCAGCTTTTTTCCAATAGCAAAGTAAAAATGCCATTGATGATTGAATCTTGAATATATTCTTTTCTCTTATTTCGCTCCATATCGCCTCCAAAAGTATACCGTCGGTTTACTTTTTCAATATATACTGTAATCTTCATTTTGTCAAGTTAAATGTAGCCAAATTTATTATGCTTATATAAAAAAATTCAGTCTTATGAATTGCATGTTTTCTCGATTTCCAGAATGAAATTATTCATACAGATGACTCGGTCTTTATTGAAATATCCATACAAAAAAGCCGATTCAATCAATCGGCTTTCCTTCTTCAATATTTGTTTTTGTTTCTGAATTATTAAATCTTTTATACAAATAGACTTGTTACTAAAAGAGCTGTAAGAACTATGCAGTCTCAGTTCCCACAGCCTTCTTCAATTTATTCTTCTGCCGCACTAATTTTCATAACTAATCCGCTATCTTCATCGTCGTCAAAGTCAAATTCTTCTTCCTCTTGGCAAAATGGGCATGTAACGTCAAATAATCCACATAACAAAAGGATTGTGGATACAACAAACACCCCACCACTGGCTGCCAATATGGCTTTTTTATTCTTTCTGGGTAAAGAAATACCAATCATTATCCCAAAAGCAGTAAGGCATAGCTTAAAAATAGTGATGTCCTTCCAATCAAATTCTACAATAAAACTTTCTAAAAAATCTTTTATTCTTTTCATTGTAACCCTCCTCATCTTTGCACCGTTTCATATTTAAAATCATTATCTCTACCTTCAAAGCTAAAAAAGCTCGCAGCACCCTCTGTGGCAATCACGCGCCCATCCTCTGTTACAAAAACAGCTTCAAAGTCATTGCTCCTTCGCCATAGCTGTACAGCTTGATCTAAGCCCATAACAAACAATGCAGTCGATAATCCATCAGCTTTCGTACCGTCCTTGCTAATGATGGTAACTGATAAAAGACCTTTATCAGCAGGATACCCAGTATTGGAATCAATTATGTGATGATATCGTTTTCCGTTTTCCTCAAAATAGCGTTGATACCCTCCGGATGTTATGACAAAACAATCTTGAATCGAAAGTAGGCCTACATAATCATTTGCATTTAAAGGATTTTCAATGGCCACCTTCCAATTTTCACCGTTGGGCTTCGTCCCAATAGCACCAATGTTGCCGCCTAAAGAAAACAAACCACTGGTTACACCTTTTTCTTTCAACAAAGCCGCAATTTTATCAGAGGCATAGCCCTTTGCAATGCCACCTAAATCTACCGCCATACCTTTTTTTCTCAATTGAGCCGTTGATTCATTTTCATCAATCACTAAATCCTCAATGCTTGTTAATGGTAGAAGGTGTTCCAAAGTTTCCTGCGTTGGAACATGCTTTTCACCGTTAGTAGTAAATCCCCATGCTTTTACCACGGGCGATATGGCAATATCAAATGCTTGATTGGTCAATTCTCCTATTTCCTTGCCACGCTTTAGCACATCTTCCGTATCACTTGAAAGTTTAACTGCGTCCAAACCTGATTGCGCATTTAATTTAGAAATCTCACTATCTTCCTTAGTTACAGAAAAAAGACTTTCCAATCTGCGAATTTCCTGCTCTGCATCCGTTAAAATTTGTTCGCCATCTTCATGGTATAGAGTAAAGAGCATCACTGTATCCATGGCAAAGGTTGTCATTTCATGCAAGTCTGCATCAGCATATTTGTTTTGCAAATTCTGAGCTTCTTCACGCTTTTCCGCACACCCAACAAGAACACTAAAAGTGAAGCACAGCATCATTGCCATTATTATTTTTCTTTTCATTTATCAGTTCTCCTTGCACACTACTTGTCCTTATTATATTCTAACCAATTTCATCCTAGCTGTCAAATTAAGAAAGGTCGCATCTTTTTTGATACGACCGAAAGCCTGTTCAATCAATTTTCAATTAGAACATAGATGTTAAAATAGGATATAAAGCATTGCTACAGCAAGACCAACGCCGATCATAAGTAGGCTTTTTGCAAAGCCTTCACCATAAACGATTTTATCCGTCTCTTCATCTGTATAAGCAGAGAAATACCGATCCTCAGGGGGAACAACTCTACCACTGTCATCATTGAAAATCGCCATTCGCAAAATAGAGATAAAACCATCTGTCAAAGACCCTGCAATGCGAGCAAAAAAAGCACCAATGAAAGGAAGAATTTTTAATAAAACGGGACGATAAATTCTATCTTCCAAATTAAGTTTCTTTGGCCAGCGGTCAATATAAACTAAATTTCCATTATGATCTCTCTCCATCAGCACTTTACGAATAAAAAGAAGATAAACCAAAGCACCAATAGTAATAGAGATAACTGCCCCTTTTATATTTACCCAAGCAAAATATTGCACTGCATGATCCGGCGCATGGGCACCCATAAAATGATAACTGGCATCTGCAATTTTGTCTGCAGTTAAATAAGGAAAAATACCAACAATGGGTAAGGCCACTGCACATAGAGTTAAAATAATTGCAGATACTTTGCTTAAATAATCCCCTTTTCTAGAAGAATAACAACTGTTGGCATAAGGATTTGTTTCAACAAATATAGCAACAAAGATTTTTGTCATATATGCCAACGTCAATCCACCTGAAAATAGGAAAATCCATTCAACGGATTGCATATAGATTGTAGATTGGCCTGCTTCATGCAACAGCTCAATATACTCCACAATGCTTTCGTGAATTAAGGTTTTACTGATATATCCATTCCAAAAAGGAATACCCGTAATCCCTAACACGCCCATGAGAAAAATAAGCTTTAAAAGAGGTTTATCCTTTCCCCAACCCCTAATTTCATTGAGGTTAAGCTTACGTAAATTCATGTAAATAACACCAGCAGATAGAAATAATACCAGCTTCAGTAAAGAATGGTTCACAATATGAAGAATGGTTCCTCCTGCGGCCAAAGCATTATGAGATCCCAGTAGACCTTGCATACCAATGGCTATTGTCACAAACCCAATTTGAGACATAGAAGAACAAGCTAATGTTCTCTTTAAATTGACAGAGAAAACTGCCAAAACAGCACCTGTAACCATTGTAATCACACCAAGAAACAAAATAAAGTTGCCCCATCCTGCATCAAAGAGAAAAATTTTACAGCTTAACACCAAAACGCCGAAAATACCAGCCTTTGATAAAATGCATGATAACAACGTGGTAGCAGGTGTGGGTGCCGCAGGATATGCCTCAGGTAACCATGTGTGTAGCGGGAAAAGGCCTGCTTTTGCAGCAAATCCGAATAAAATCAAACCACCAACAACATAAAATTTGCTTTTGTCCTCTTGTACTGCCATAAACTCTGCCAAAGCCTCAATATTTAATGTCCCCGTCATATGATACATCATAAACAAACCCATAAGCGTTACCAAACCACCGATAATGGCAATCCCTAAATAGGTTTGTGCCGCTCTGATTACTTCATCCGTTTCTTGATGAATCA
>JAEZPX010000255.1 GCA_023413275.1 Bacillota bacterium
GTTGTACGGCACGTCTTCCTTCGGAACGAGAAGGTACGACGCCGGTTGTGGTAAGAAGGGTTAAAATGTCCATTCCTTCGGTAAAATCAGCAGAGGATAATTCTGTTGTGGGAACGGAACCTGCAACCGCACCTTTTCCAAAAAGAGCACGTGCTGCCTCTTGGGCTTTTGTTGCTTCTTCTTCACCATGAACAATTTTTGTCAGTTCAAAAGCCAAGACTTCTTTTGCCTGATTGATTTCGCTGCCTTGCAATGCGCCCAGACGGCGTACTTCATCCATGGGAAGGAAGGTAAGCAGGGCGAGGCATTTCTCAACATCCTTATCACCGATATTTCTCCAGTACTGGTAGAATTCGTAGGGTGTTGTTTTTTCCGGATCAAGCCAAACAGCGCCACTAACAGTTTTTCCCATTTTAATACCTTCACTATTTGTAAGCAATTTAAAGGTCATGCCATAGGCAGGCTTGCTTAGTTTGCGGCGAATCAATTCTACACCAGCAATAATGTTGGACCATTGATCATTACCACCTAATTGCATGATACAGTTATGGCGTTCATGGAGTTCTAGGAAATCATACGCCTGCATAATCATATAGTTAAATTCCAAAAAGGAGAGCCCCGCGTCTTTATCCATACGCACTTTAAAGCAATCGGCAGTTAACATACGGTTTACGGAAAAATGAACGCCAACATCACGAAGGAATTCAATATAATTGAGATTTCTCAGCCAGTCGGCATTGTTTACGATAATTGCTTTGTCGTTATCAAAATTGATAAAGCGAGATAGCTGTTTTTTAATGCATGCTACATTTTGATCAATGGTTTCTACTGTCATCATTTTACGCATATCGGCTTTGCCGGAGGGGTCTCCAATCATTCCAGTGCCACCGCCCATTAAGCAGATTGGACGATTGCCGCATTGCTGCATATGTGCCATTGCCATAACGGTCAGAAAGTGTCCTACGTGAAGGCTATCTGCAGTGGGGTCAATGCCTATATAAAATGTCACACCACCTTTTTGGAAAAGGCTCTTAATTTCATCTTCGTGGGTTAGCTGTTCGATAAAGCCTCGTTCTTTTAAAACTTCATAAGCATTCATTTCCATTCTCCTTATCTTTTTTTCATTTTTTCGGGTTAGTTACTTATATTATGGACAAAACAAAAGGGTCCTATCGCCGAAAGGACGAGAGAACCCGTGGTACCACCTTAATTTATGTTTATCAATACAAAAAGACAAACATCTTCCGACTCATATAACGGAGAGCAACCGCTGTGCCATTCCCTGCACAAAGCTCATGAGGCGTAATTTACAAAAACTGTACTGCAGCTTTTTCACCAAACAAGCTGCTCTCTGCGGCTGTAACCAGTTTTGCCCATATATCTCAATCAACGCTGATATTCAATATGGCGTTATTCTATCATACCTTTTTTTTAAAGTCAAGGTTTCTTCCCATCTCGGCAATTTTAATAATGGTTTTTACTGCTTTATTCATCGCAGAAACAGGAATAAATTCATAGGGACCATGGAAGTTATGGCCTCCCGTGAACAGGTTAGGACATGGTAAGGACATATAGGATAACCTTGCGCCGTCGGTACCACCTCTAATTGGGCGGATTATTGGCGTTACGCCGCAGACCTCCATTGCTTCTTTTGCCAACCCTACAATAGACATATGCTCTGCAATGCAAGATGACATATTATAGTACTCATCCTTGATTTCCAAACTTATGGCATTGGGATATTGATTTTTCTTTCGGTCAACAATCATCTGCATCATATTTTTGCGATGCTCAAAGGTACTATTATCAAAATCTCTAATGATATAGGTAAGGGTAGCAGATGAAACCGTACCTTGGAAGGAACAAAGATGAAAAAAGCCTTCATATCCTTCTGTTTTCGCAGGAATCTCTTTTTCCGGAAGCAGTGCTGCAATTTCAGTTCCCAAAAGGGTTGCATTAATCATTATATTTTTTGCAGTGCCTGGGTGTACATTCTTTCCTGATATATGAATGACAGCACGGGCTGCATTGAAGTTTTCGTATTGAAGTTCACCCACCTCTCCACCATCAACAGTATAAGCAAAATCCGCACCAAAGTTTTCTACACTAAAGTAATCAACACCACGGCCAATTTCTTCATCCGGCGTAAAGGCAATTCGAATTTTTCCATGGGGTATCTCTGGATGTCTTTTCAAATAATCCATTGCAGTGAGAATCTCGGCAATGCCAGCCTTATCATCAGCACCCAGAAGGGTAGTTCCGTCAGATGTGATTAAAGTATCGCCAATATAATTTTGTAGTATGGGAAATTCTTCTGGGGAAATACTAATATTATTTAAAGGAATATTTCCTCCATCATACTGTTCTACTATATTAGGCATGATTCCGTCCCCTTTTGCATCAGGGCTGGTGTCCATGTGAGCGATAAAACCGAATACTGGTGCACCAGGTACAGTTTCGGGCAGTGTAGCCATGACATAGCCATTTTGATCGACGGATATATCTACCAGACCGATTTCTCTGCATTCTTTTGCCAAATAATCAGCAAAATGCAGTTGGGTACGTGTGCTGGGATAGGTTGCTGAATTAAAATCTGATGTTGTATTATGTTTAACATAGGTTAACAAGCGTTGGGTAACAGTTTTCATGGGATGTTTTCCTCCTTGGTAGAAATGCCTGATTGCTTTTTTCTTAATAGAATTAGATAGTAGATATAATAAAGAAAAAAGATTATTCATTATTATAACCAATTTTTAATGATATAGATTTTTATATTGTAGCATTCATTCAATATAAAAGCCACCCTTATGGGAGGATATTATGTCACGAAATTGACAGATTCTTTGTAAAGTAACAGAAAAAACAAAAAAAGATAAAAGTTGTCAAAAAAAATGGAAAATAGGGTTGACAAGAAGATCATTTTAATATATATTAAGTAGCACCGCCGCTGATGCAAAAACATTTAGAGGCGAAAAAGTGAAAAAAGAGTAGAAAAAGTTCTTGACAATATGGTATCCGCATGGATATAATATTAAAGGTTTCGCTGCTCAAGAAAAGCGATGAAAACCCATTATGGAGAGATGTCCGAGTGGTTTAAGGAGCTGGTCTTGAAAACCAGTGACTCCGAAAGGGGCCGTGGGTTCGAATCCCACTCTCTCCGTTGCTACAATTTAATAAAGCATTTTTTAACTGAGATCATTATGGAGAAGTACCCAAGTGGTTGAAGGGGTTCGCCTGGAAAGCGGATAGGTCGTTAACGCGGCGCGAGGGTTCAAATCCCTCCTTCTCCGCCATTTTAACTCAACGAAAGTGAATTTTGAAAAAAAGGAAAACTTTCGAAAAAAAGTTAAAAAGTGCTTGACAAGAAGAAAGTAATCTGATAAGATAACTTTCGCCGCTGAAAAAGTGCCTAAAAAAGTACTTGACAGAAAAACGAAGATCTGATAAAATAATCTTCGCTGCTGAAAAAGCAGTTGATCCTTGAAAACTGAACAATGGATATGAATAACACACAACCCATAGTCAATTCAAGCAAACGGAAACGAATGCTAAATGACTTTTACCGGTTTAGCAAAACCGGAACACAATTAGCCAGAAAAATGATCTGGCCACGATTTAAACTTTAATATAAGAGTTTGATCCTGGCTCAGGATGAACG
>JAEZPX010000179.1 GCA_023413275.1 Bacillota bacterium
ACTGTAAAATAAATTGTACAGAGGAGTAATCAAAAATGAATAGATTAGACAAACCAATCATCACAAAAGAAACCATCAAAGCAATGGAGGACATGTCATTTTTTACTCATGCTCTCATTTTTGATGATTTGCTGATTATTGCACAAAAAGAAACCAATTGTTATGTATTAAAAACCAATGATGGGTTGATAGTGATCGATGCTATTTGGCCATCAGAAAAAGTTTTTGATGCCATAGTCGATGCAATTAAAGCCGTAGGTTGGAATCCAGATACAATAAAAAAGTTAGTCTTAACACATGGACATGTTGATCATACCGGTTGCGGAAAGTATTTTGTAGAAACATATAACGTAGAAACATATCTTTCTGAAGTGGATGATATCTTTTGGAAAGAACATCCAACAAAACCAGAACGTCCTGAAACGTGGAAAGATTATCAAATTGATACCTATATACAAGACGGAGACACCATAATTCTTGGAGATAAGACCATCTATGTTTACAGCACTCCCGGTCATACTCCCGGATGCTTAAGTTATATATTTCCAGTAAAAGAAGCTAGCGAAACTCATATGGCAGCACTATGGGGCGGTACTACTCCTCCATGGACTAAAAATGAGGTTAATCAATATCTAAAATCTTTAGACTATTTTATTCGTGAGGCAAATAACAAAAAAGTGGATGTAGCGTTAAGTAACCATACCGCTATTGATAATGGTTTGGAGCGAATTTTATATTCAAAAAAAAGAATGTCCTATATGCCAAATATTTATATTATAGGTCAAGACGCATTTCAAAAATATTATACGGTATTTCGAACATTAAGCTTTGAAATGCTAGAAAAATTATAAATTAGAGGTTTTAGAAAAGTAGAAGCTTTAGAAGCAGAGGGTGTTTTTTCAACTCCCTCTGCTTATTTTTATGCCATGTTCATTTGAAAACTTTGTGACTGCCCCTTTATGTTCTTTTGTAAATCCTCATTAAAATCTTTAAGTGCGGGTGAAATACGAGAAGCAATTTTACCTTGTTCGCATAATAGATTTTTAAACTTCTCACACCCATGAATACCAGCTTTGTCATTATCCAAGCACAGCACAACTTTATTAATTTGAGCATTCAGTTCCAACTGTTTCAGCATTGCCTGTTCCGAAAGTCCACAGAGTGAAACATAGCTGTGCTTTTTCCAATTGCTGTTTTTATGTAGACTGATAAAAGACAGCATATCAATAGGTGCCTCAAACACATAAAGTTGGTCACTTGCTCCACAGAAATGAAAGCTGTAACAAGAATTACTGCCATCAATATTTCCTTTGTAGCTCTTCCCTTCTGTGTAGATTCCTCGCTTATGTGCATGTCGAGCCACCCCATTTTCATCTATGCCTACAAAAATTGCATTGTGATATTCTTTTTTGCCATCAGGCGATTTTTCACAACTTTCATAAAGCAACTTTTCTTTTGCAAAATAGCTCACCACATCACTATCAATGCATCGGTGCTTGATAAGATAAGCAAATACTCTACGCATATCTTTGTTCTGAGGTGGCAGTACAAACGATTTTTTTATTTCTTCTTTTTTTTCTGCACAATGATAGACTTCACCATTCTCACCACCAAGGAGCATCGTTACCGAATCGGGAAATGATAGCCCGTAAAAGTTTTGCACAAAGTCAATAGCAAGACCCCCTTTTTCTTTGGCATGGTCATACCATTCATTGCCACGAACAGTAATGCTGTGGTCACTTTTTAACCTTTTTTCTCTGCCGGATGGAAGCAAAATTTCACCCTTTTGATGAAGAAAATATTCAAGGTCAACTTCATTTGCTCTTTGCTTTTGTTCCTCAGTAAAGTGAATATATTTACCCATAGCAATACCTCCTTTATGATTTTTTACCGATTTTACGATGAAAGACTGTCCTTTTGAGCGGACAGCCTTTTCTATTTGGATTCATATTCTGTTTTTCTAATACCTTCGAACAATAAGTAGTTTTCTTCTTGTTTTTCATCATCAAAATCCTTTCTATATAGATTTAGGGTAAAAAATAACAGCCCTTCGTTTTGAAAGACTGTCAGAATCATATTTATTTTCCGATTCCATATTTGATTAAAGGTTCCTTTATACTTTCAAAAGTAATATCAATAACTCGGAGAGTTCGCGGAAATCGAATAATTCACATTATAAATTTACAACCCCATGCTCTGTTCCTGGTTATCTCCCTTATGACCCTGTGCCATTTTCTTCTCTTTCATTTTCCTGCGTAGCTTGCTGTCAATCTTTATTTCCATTGAGGATTTCTCTACAGGCATATTATCTTCAAATACTTTACTGATGTGGTGGAACATTCGTGTAGCAAGTAAACCCACCGATGGTTCTCGCCACTGATCTATGTGGTCAAGGAAAAATAGAGCATATTCATTGCCTTGTTCTGCCGAGCGTATAAACCATTTTATTGCCGCATTTTTGTCCCTTGGCACAACCTTTCCCATGAGATACAGCTTACCAAGTTGGTACTGTGCAAATTGATTGCCTTGTTCCGACGCTTTTGTGAACCAGTAAACAGCAGAAGAAATATTTTTACAGCTTTCCTCTGTAAGATAGATTTTTCCAAGACAGTAAGCTGCCCACTCATTATCCTGCTCTGCCGAGAGGTTGAACAGCTCCACTGCTTTTGCAATATCCTGGGTGATACGTTTACCCTCATAATAAATCTTAGCGAGAGCATACTGTGCAAACTGATTTCCACTATCCGATGCCGTTTTCAAATACCCAACAGCAGTTTCTAAGTCTTTTGCAGTTGGACTTTCTTCATCTAGAATTATTTTAGCCAGTGAATAGCAGGCAAAAGTATTTCCCAGCTTTGCGGATTTCTGAAAGTATTCTTTTGCCCTTGGAATGTCTCTCTCTGTTCCGATGCCATTTTGCAGCATCCACCCAAGACGATACTGTATTTTATCATCATGGCTTTGCTTTTCCAAAGCGGTGAAACCAATAAAGGCTTTTCTGAAATGCACATGACTTTCCGCTTCGTTTTTGTCTGTTCCTATTGCATCCCGATACATTTTGGCTACTTCAAAATCGGCATAGGGGAAACCCTGTTTTGCAGAACGCAAATATAAAGCAAATGCTTGTTCAGCGTTTTGCTCCACACCCTTTCCACGCAAATATTGCCCACCGAGCGAATATTCGGCAAACTTATATTTCTGATTTGCTGACTTTTTAAACCATTCAGCAACCACTTCATAATTTTGCTCTGTTCCAAGACCTCTGGCATACATCTTACCGATACGGTATTGCGTATATTTCCAAGGCTTTTTATTTTCTACAAAATAAAAAGCTGCAAGAGCTTTTTCATAGTATTTTTGTGCTATCTCACCATCCATCTC
>JAEZPX010000213.1 GCA_023413275.1 Bacillota bacterium
CCAATCCCTTGATATGCTGTGCCCTCTGGGGCACGAGCCCATAAAATATCCCCTTGTACCTGCTCCAAATCATATGTCCCCATGGAATAACCTGTTTTTATTGATAGATAATTATTAATATCTACCACATTATTTATATAATACAGTCCTCTTTCCTTGGAAATCCTGCGGCACATTGCCTCAGCAGAACAACGATAACGATTTGCATCTTTCCCCAAAGCTTTATAAGCTTTTCTTGTAGATTGAATCTTTTCTCTCTTATTTGCTTGAGAAAGTTCAACTTCTGCCAACTCTGCAATTTTATCATTTAATAATTCCAAAAAAGAGGCCTCATCTTCTTTCACTGCAACCTTGCATTGCAATACCCCCAAAACCGCTTCGGGGCATCTCTCTTTTATACTTTTATCTATTGAAATATTTTTCATAATAATATTACTCCCTTCTAAAATTCTCCTTCTTCCAGCTTACGACAAAAAAACATCTTGTCAAGGAAAAACATGTGCTTTCTAAAAATTTGCTCATCTACTTACTTTTTTTTGAAATACTGTGATATGATAAAAAGAAAAAAGGAGCGAACCCTGTATGACCCTAATGCAGTTGGAATATATCATGGAAATTTATCATTGCGGTTCTATGAATAAAGCGGCTCAAAATTTATTTGTTTCCCAATCTGCAATTTCCACCGCCATAAAAGAATTGGAAGAAGAATTAGGCATTTCCATTTTTGTTCGCAGCAATAGGGGCATTTCTTTAACAGAAGAAGGTCAGGAATTCATTGCAAAAATTCATCCTCTATTGCAACAAGCAAAAGAAGTTTCCCTGTTCTATTCCGGGAAAAATGGCCCAATTAATAACCGTCTCTATATTTCAACCCAGCGCTACCCTTTCTGCGCAAAGGCTTTTGTAGAATTCTTAAAAAAGCAGAATGACCCATTCTTTCGTTATGGTTTTAAGGAATGTCCTATGGGTAAGGTTATAGAAGAAGTACATAATGGAAAAAGTGATTTAGGAATCGTTTTCCTTTCAGATATTACAGAAGTTTTTTTGAGTAAGCTCTTTGAATCTAAGAACTTAATTTTCCACGAAATGAAACGTCTGCGTCCTCATGTATTTATGAATAAAGAACATCCATTGGCACAAAAAGAAGAAATCTCTCTCATTGAGTTAAAAAATTATCCCTTTGTCATCTTTTCAAAGAAGGAAGAAAGCTCTCTTAATTTTTCTGAAGAAGCAGTCCTCAGTCAAAATATAGAATACAGTCAAATAATTTACGTGAATGATCGGGCAACTGCCTATAATATCATTGCCCATACCACCGCAATATCCACAGGAAGTGGTGTTTTACCTGACGGGTATTATGATCCCCGCATTTCCGCAATTCCCTTGGCGGCTCCAGTTTGCGATATGTGCATTGGTTGGATTTCCAGAAAAGAGGAGCATCTTTCCAAAAAAGCAAAGGAGTTTGTTGAAATTTTAGAAGATCAAATAAAGAAGTATTAATTCTCTTTCTAAAATAAACAAGACCGCCGTTTGAATAACGGCGGTCTTAAACCTAAAAAAGATATTTAGAACAAAAGGGTTCTTACTTAGAGATATATTTTCGCTTTCTCTCTCATAAATAGGGTTTAAAACTTCCTTATAAATACAATCACTCTTTTAGCCACATGTGCTACGACGGTATACATTGCTATCATAGGGTTTCGCTCACAACAGATATATCATCATTTATTATACAAGTAAATAGCATAACGCGAATTAATTCAAATTTTTTCCAATCCCATCCTTAAATCTTCAATGATATCCTCTACATTCTCTAGCCCAACAGATAGACGAATGAGTCCGGCAGAAATGCCTGCGGCTTTCAAATCCTCCTCTCCATAGGTTGAGTGGGTCATAGATGCGGGATGCTCGATTAACGTTTCTGCATCTCCTAAGGAAACAGCAATGGTTGCCAGTGATAGACTGTTTACAAATTTCATGCCTGCTTCTTTGCCACCTTTTACCTCGAAAGAAATCATGCCCCCAAAATCGTCCATTTGCTTCATAGCAATTTCATGCCCAGGGTGGTTTACAAGGCCGGGGAAGTAGACCTTTTCTACTTTTTCATGTCCGTCCAAAAATTCAGCGATTGCCTTGGCACTTGCACAATGTCTTTGCATACGAATTTCTAAGGTTTTTAAACCTCTTAAAATTAAGAAGGACTCAAATGGCCCAAGCACAGCCCCTGTCATATCTTTCAGTCCAAACATCCTTACTTCCTGCATAAAGTCCGCCTTGCCAATGACAAATCCCGCAATCACATCACCATGGCCATTCAAATACTTTGTTGCTGAGTGAACAACAACATCTGCCCCCAGTTCCAAAGGTCTTTGCAAATAGGGTGATGCAAAGGTATTATCACATACAACCTTAATAGAAGGATTAAATTCATGAGCGATTCTTGATATCTCAGAAATATCGGCAATTTTCAAGTTAGGGTTTGCAGGTGTTTCCAAATAAACACACACAGTGTTTTCTTTTAAATTTGCCTTTACATCTTCTAAATTGGAAGTGTCCACAAAGGTAACCTCAACACCATAACGTGTCATGCCATGCTGTAATAGTGCAAAAGTACAACCGTAAAGGGTCTCATCGGCTAAAATGTGCTTGCCCGCACCTGCAATACTCCATAAACAGGAAGAAATTGCACCCATCCCGCTGGAAGCAGCAACACAGGCTTCGCCATTTTCCAAAGCTGCAACCTTGCTTTCCAAAACAGAGGTGGTGGGATTTCCTAAACGGGTATAAATATAGCCATTCTCTTGTCCTGCAAAACGATGTCCCCCTTGTTCGCAGTTTTCAAAAAAGAATGTAGAGGTTTGATAAATAGGCATTGTCAATGAACCGTATTGTTTATCCCTAATATTCCCTGCATGAATTGCTTTTGTGCCAAAACCGCCACTCCCGTGTGCCATGTAAAACACTCCTTTTCCGAATATGATATTGTTATTATTATTATATCACAGAGAAATTTTATCCAGTTATTAGCGGTTTTTTATATTCAGTTATCTAAAAAACCGATAACCGCCTTTGCTTGTCCTTCCCCCTTGAAATTTACTTTAAAAACAGGTATCATACTCAGTGATGAATGGTAAAGGAGAGAACAAAATGGAGCAAAAAGTATTAATTGTATCTTGCGTTGAATATTATAGTTTTCTAAAGAATATTCCCGCTGATAAAGTGTTTCTTTCATTTCGACAGACCTCTATTCTTGATATGATTTTAGAGAGCCAAAGAAACTTCCCAGAAATGGATTTGGAGTTTTATGCTGGAATGATAGATGGAATCGTGGCTATGGAAAGCGACGCAGAGGAAAACGACTATGCTCACTACAAAGAGCGTACTGCTTTGGTTTCAGAGGTTGTTGCATTACTTGCAAAAAAATACGCTTTAGATGCTTTGGAGGCATGTGGAAGGTATTATGAATCTCAAACAGCAAAGCTGGTGTCAGAAGATAAGACAGGATATTATCAAAAAATGGCGGCAGAAATCTATGCCATGCTTGAGGCAGAATAAAAGTAAAACCCCCATTTGTAACAGCATAACTTGCTGTTACAAATGGGGGTGATGATTTATATCTTAAATATATTAGGAAATCCTTTTAATTTCTGTATCCCCTAAAAAATAAATCCAGTTTTTCTATTCTAAAATGGCTACTGCCCGTATCGGTGCTCCGTCAGAATTTTCAAACTTCAAAGGAAGTGCCGCCAGCAAAAAATCTGCTTCCCCTATCATCTCTAGATTACAAAGATTTTCAATGATAACCATGGTTTCCTTCTTTAAAATAATATGATGCAATGTGAGGGCAGTATCGGATATGGGATCTAAGCCGATATTATCCAAACCAATGCCTTTTTTATTATGCTCTACCAAATATCTGGCAACTTCTTGTGAAATCACAGGATACTCTCCAAAATATTTATCTTGACCCCAATATTTTTCCCAGCCTGTTTTGAAAAGTATAAATTCGGCTCTCTCCACTCGTTCTTTATTCCGTTCAATATAAGAAATATCAATGGTTCCACCCTCTGGTACATCGGTAGCATCAATGACACAGGCTTTGCCCACAAAACCTGATGCATCTTTTTTATCTAGGGAAATTCCATTCGGAATAATATGATGGGGCGCATCCATATGGGTTCCTGTGTGAGAAAGCAGCTTTAGTAGCGTTTCCTTAAATCCATCCTTTTCATAAGAATGGGCAATAGAAAGGTGAGGTTCCGCCGTTCCCGGGTAAACTGGTATTGTATTTGAAATGGTGTGTGTTAGATCAATAATTTTCATACTTTTCTCCTTTTTAATATATTTTATATTATTCATACAATCCTTCTTCACTGACATCCTATGTAATCTCTTATACTATATACTAAAATTTCATACTATTTGATGATAAGACTTTTGTAACTTAAAACTCACAAAATCTAAAAACGCTTCTTCATTGGCGTATATTAAGTCCTTCTTTTGTAAAGCAGCAACGCTTTCATTCCAAAGGATAACATAAAAATCTGTAGTAACAAAAACTTCATCAATTTCTTCGTATTTAACATTGGGTCCTCTCGAAAAGGATATCACCTCTTCAGAAAATTGAATTGATTCCGATTCTACATTTTCATAAATCTCAAATAATTTTTTTGCGGCTTTCGTGTACGGTGTACGTCTTTCTTTTTTAAGAAAGATTTCTTTTTTAAAGAGAGGCCTTTCTGTAGACGTTCCATCATCTGTCATAAACCAAAACCCCAAAATAATTGCCAATGCACCAACAATCAGTACATCAAGAAGTGCTTCGGGATCCATAAATCCAGGTACGATAAGAAATATCCCAATGAATAAATATATCAAACCTAATATTTTATATTTAAGTCGAGTCTGTTTTGATTTCTCCTTTTTTCTTCTTAAATGCATTTTGTCAATATATTTCCAAATGCGAGGAAACCTTTTACGGCTAGACATCTCAGTTATTTTCTCTAACACCTTACTTATTTGTGGTATAAATAATGATGAATGATAGTTAGTTAAAGAAAAATTAAATTCCATGTTTACCTCCCTGATTAATTGTAGCCTTAATAATATAAAACCAAGAAGTGCCATTTGGATGGTTCCGTATTAAAATATACTTACTTTTAAAAAATAAGAATATATCAATAGTGGTTACGTCTCTAACAGATACTTCAACATTATCTCCGGATTTTCCAAAAAATTTTTTGTAATCTGGAAATGCTCCGTCTCCTTATAAGATACAGCTTGCACACCATTCTCGGAAAACTCTAATATCTCTGCACCGGGATACGCCATAAGAATGGGCGAATGCGTCGCAATAATAAATTGTGAATTGTTTTTCACAAGTAAATCTATTTCCGCCATTAAGGTTAACAATCTCATTGGAGATAGAGCCGCTTCCGGTTCATCTAAAATATACAAACCATTTCCTTGGAATCTATTTTGAACCAACGCCAAAAAACTCTCTCCATGGGATTGACGATGCAATGACATCCCTCCATAGCTATCCCCAGCATGAATCTCATCCACATAACTGGCTACATTATAAAAGCTCTCTGCCCGAAGAAAAAAACCGTCCTTGGCAAAAGCAGATTTGATCAGTGTTAAATGTTCATAAAGATCAGAATGGGAGTTGTTTGTGGAAAACTGAAAGTTTTTGGTTCCCCCCTCGGCATTAAAACCATAGGCAACCGCTATTGCTTCAAGGAGTGTAGATTTTCCAGTACCATTTTCACCAACAAAAAAAGTAACTGGGCTCTTGAGTGATAGCCTTTCTTTTGCGATTAAATGTTGTACCGCAGGAATCTGGAGTAAATAAGATTTTTCGGAAATAGGTAACGTCAATGCTACATCTCTAATATATTGTGGTGAATTCACCATAAGCCCTCCTTTCCTATTATAATGCACTCCATAGCAGCTTATAAAATAATATGGTATCAGCTTAATTTTTTTCATTTATTCACTTATTTCAAGCTTTGTTTATAAGATATTAGGGTGACGAGGTCCTCAAGGTGTCTCTGGTCTGTCACATCAATTGCCACACTCACCAGCTTTCCTTTGATAGGAGCATTTTCTAAGTCTACTTTCGTTTCAAGGGAAATGGGAAGATTCATTACGCCCAATCGGGCTTTCTCACTAAAGTGAAAGCTCACTTTAAAATAGCCCTGCCAAACGGACAGCCAAAAACAGTTTTCTTTTTTGATACAGCTTTTCCAAGCCATGATTTGCCGTCATTATAATAGTGCCATTCTAGCTCAATTTGATTTTTATAAAGACTATCTTTAAATGTTTGATAAACATCTATGCTGCTTTCCAATGCAGAAGCAAGCATAGTATCTGTAGGATATTGATTCCTATCGTTTAGCAATGGTCGCTGCAATGTTTTCTCTCCCAGCATATATTTATTTCATGTTGATATGATTTCATTTATTATATCACAATATTTTCCATATTAAAACCCCTCCCAATTTTAGTAACTCTCGGAATAGTAAACCTAAAGGCCTAAGGGTTGTGTCAAATACCAAAATTACAATGTGGGAACAACACTAAAAACATCATACATGTTCCAACTGAATACACAAAACTAACTATTTTTCCAACTTTTATTGCCATAAAAATGGCACCCACTGGATTTCATCCATAGGCGCCATTTTGTTTCACTATCTATTGCATTGATGCATTCCTTTTCAAAGCTTATAAATGCTTACTTACCTATTTCCCCACAGAGAGTTTTTTTTCAACTCTGATAATCCCTGAAGAATAAGGGGCAACTACTCCCGCTTCACTAATAAATGCAACCAATTGATTTTCTGCTGTCAAATAGAAGCCAATTTCTGCTTGGCTATCGTCCAACATTTTTTCTGCACCATCAAAATAATTAGAAGGATTTTTTTTGATATCATCTTTTATAATATTCGTCAAATATTCTCTCTCAGCA
>JAEZPX010000219.1 GCA_023413275.1 Bacillota bacterium
CTGCAAAACAATAAGTATTAATTCAAGAATAAGAGAAGAGAAAAAGGAGGTGACCCTATGAAAAGAGATTTTGCAATTGCCGTAAAGGCAGTTATTGTAAAAGACGAAAAGGTATTGGTTTTATCCAGATCTCAAGATGAAATGAATGGCAGTTATATGAATAACCAGCAAAAGTGGGATTTGCCGGGAGGAGGACTTCATTTTTATGAGCATGCTCAAGATGGACTGCGCCGGGAAATAAAAGAGGAGACCAATTTAGAAGTTTTTGTGGGGGAGCCTGTTTCTCTTTTTGATGTGATTAAAAATCATATCCATCTATGCATTTTTACATATGCCTGTCATTGGAAAAATGGGAGTGTTGCATTAAGCGAAGAGCACGATGCTTTTGTTTGGATGACAAAGGAGGAAGTGGTTTTAAGTACGCTGCCCAATTGGATGAAAAGGGATTTGCTGCGTGCTTTGGATAGAGATAAAAATGTACAATTGGGAGAGATTGAGTAGGCTTAGAGCGGGTATCTGGGCTTATTTTTTTACAGATAGACAAGTGCAATGTTATGATTTTCAGATTCTTGAGAAATGAATGAAATATATTTCATTGTCTGACTGTCAAAAAGACGAAAAAAAATAAAAAAATATAGATTTTTGCACAAAAAAAGTTCGATTTGTATGTTAAAAAGTCACAATACCCTAAATTTACCAGTGTGAATAATGCCAATAAAAAGCTTTGGGCACTAATAAATTGCATGCAAACTACCGTTCGCAAAGCCTGTAAAACTCAACACAAGGGTGTAAAATGAAAAAAGATACTGATTTTAATTTAACAATTATTAAAAGCCACGATAAAATATTACTGTATTGTCTAGATGTAATGGGTTATTGACAATACAAGGCAAATAATTTATTATTTACACTGAGGTATGTTTTAGATTTAATACATACTAAGCGAAACCATAAAAACTTTGTAATTTGGTGTGTTTCCGCTGATGAAAAGGTCTTTTTTTCACATTTTTATGAAAAATGGGTCTGAATTTTTAGGTAGAGCCTCTTCTTTTTTTGTATCAAGAAGTGTTATAACTTTAACAAAAGAGGTTCGCTTCCTAACAGAAATGCATACTATACAATTTGCATGGCGAATTGTAAACAAGAGAGGTGATGGTAATGGCTCATGAGATCCTGAGAAGCATCGTAGAGGCTGAAGAACGAGCTGGTCAGATCGTAACACAGGCCACAGAAGACGCGGAAGCTTTGAAGAAGGATGCACAGAAACAAAGAGAAGTGCTATTGCAGCAGGTTCAACAGCAAGGTAAAGAACTGATGCAGATTGTTGCGAAACAGGCAGAGGATGAAAGTCGCGTCGAAATCCAGAACATTCAAAAGAATACGGAAGCAGTTTGTTTGCAAATTAAAGAGCAGGCGGCACAAAAGAAAGAAGAAGCTGTTCAAGCGGTAATTGGAAGGGTTGTGGGAGTGTATGGCAGTCGTTGAGATGCGAAAGCTTACTGTCATTGGTCTAAATAGCAGCCGAACCCCTTTTATTCATGAACTGATGCATTTGGGTGTTGTTGAAATTAACTCTCAAGAAGGCACGGTGAATGACGAAGAGTGGATGCCTGATATTTTTAGAACCAGTAACAGTGCAGATGTTTCCCGTTTGGAGGCTGATATTGCCCGTGTCAGCACTGCATTAGAGGCCATTAACCGCTATGATACACGAAAAAAACCTCTGTTTCAGGTTCGAGAGGAAATTGACCGAGGAGAATTTGTCAATCACATGAACCGAACCAAAACAGAAACAGAAATGAACGTGGATACTGCGGTTATGTGTTATAAACAAATTGCGGATGGGCAAAATGAAGTCAATCGATTAAAGGGTATCATTGCTGGACTGAGACCTTGGGAAAGCATGGATATCCCACTAGAAATGAAGGAAACAAAATATTCTGCAGTAATTTATGGAACAGTCGGCGTTAAAACAAAGTATGAAAGTTTATTGCAGACTGTATTAGAGAAAGTACCTTCAGCAGTAGTACAACAGATAAGTGCGGATACACAGCAGATTTATATATCTATTATCTGTTTGAAGGAGGAACGGGAGCAGGTTTATGAAACTCTTAGAGAGTTTGCCTTTAATCCAGTTTCTTTTGCGGAGCATAGGGGAACCCCTAGAGAAGCGATAAAACAATATGAAACACAAGTGGAAGAAAATCGGCAGAGAATACTTGCAAAAGAAGCTATTTTAGGTGAATTATCTGTGTCTAGAAGCAATATTGAGTTCCTTTATGATAGCTTAAATATGCGTCGTGATCGAGCAAAAATTGTTGGGGATATGCTTAGTACTGAAATGGTATTTTACTTTGATGGTTGGGTGCCAAAAAAATCGCAGACAGAGGTTGAGGCTCTTCTTCAAAAATATGAATTTTATTATAATTTAAGCGAGCCTGAGTCAGAAGAAGATGCTCCTGTCTGTCTACACAACGGGGGATTTTCAACTCCTTTTGAGGCAGTAACCAATATGTATAGTTTGCCCTCGAAGCATGATGTTGACCCTACAGCATTATTGGCGCCATTTTACTTTATATTCTTTGGTATGATGCTGAGTGATGCTGCCTATGGTATCATTATGGCATTAGGGTGTTGGATTATATTAAAGAAGTACAAATTGGAAGGCATGACATATCGTATGATAAAAATGTTCTTCTATTGTGGCATTTCCACTTTCATATGGGGTGCTCTTTTTGGAGGATGGTTCGGAGATTTCTTTACGGTGACGGCCAAAACGC
>JAEZPX010000234.1 GCA_023413275.1 Bacillota bacterium
TACCGGTATTTCTGCACCACTTGTATATTTTCCCATATTCTGCACCTCTTTAATATTTTGGTCTATTTTCTATTTTTATCTTTACTTGAAAGATTATTAATCTGAATGTATGATTGATAATTAGTAATTTTTCATGACAGACTTTTACCTCAAATTATTGTAAAACATTATAATAAATCTAAAGTATAAAATTCAGGCTATTATTTTTTAAATTGGTAACTACATTATCTACTTTTTTTCTGGCGTCGTCACCCCTTGCATTATTACTTTGTATATATTGAATCACAGAAGTTTTTTGTACATTGCTTAAACTATCAAAATAATGATGTGCCTCTGGTTCTTTACTCAAAGCCGCCCCAAAACCTTCCGGAATATCGGGGACATTTGGATTGGGATTGTGTCCCAACCCTATGAAATTTGTATCACTCATTTTTTTCTCCTTTTTTTAAATATTCCTTCTATTTAGTATATCCAGCATGTTCTACACTAATTGAAATCGGCCAATCAATGCAATGATTTAAATTTATCCGCCATTTCTCTTTCTTGTGCTTCTATCATTTTTTTAATCATATAGCCATACTGGCTGGATGTCATTTCATTAAAATGGTCTTTTTCAATTGGAATTCCAGTCTCATTGGCAATTTCATACTTAAATTGATCAATTGCAGCCTTTGCCTCTGGAATTACATTTCTATTTTTTGTCATATTTTGCTCCTTTATTAAGATAGTTTTTTAAGGTTCTATGGAGAACGATAATTATTCATCCTCCTGTCTTCTTTGGGTTTGCTTTTTGATTAATAAGAATGGGCACAAGCCTCTTTATCCCGTTACCCGGACTATTAGATAATATAGTTCTTCAAAGGTATAGCAGCTATTACCTCATCAAGTATTTCGGAGTCTGTCTTAGAAGTTAACAGCAAAATCCGTAGTGCATGCGTTCATAAATTTCCTGTTTTGCTGACTCCACTTGTCTTTTTATACATTAATTATTATTTCCCGAATACTCTTATAAATATAAATTATATTATAATACTTTTTCAAAATATACTTTTATGGAAATCAAATGCATCCTGTCAATCCTTCTTCTTACGAAGTGTAATGCATTCCTCAATCTTTTACATTTCATAGTTCCTCTCTTTTTGTTAGTAAAAGACCAGAAACTTTATTCCAAGTCCTATTTTTCTTGAATCTTTAATTATTTAGACAAATTTAGCAGTAATAAATCCATTAGTTAAATTGGGGGCATCAAGTGTTCTTTCTTCAATAGAATAAATCGAATTTGCCATGCATATTTCTTCCTATCTGAGCCTTGGAAAAGAACGCTGGGTAGTCGTGGGGTGAACTTGCGTATCCAAGGAAAGATATCAAGCATATTGACCCCCATAATGACCATAAAAACACCAGCAAATAATTTAAGCAGACCCTGCACGGTATTGGAAAATGCAACCACCGAACCTAGCCTACCTACGACAAAGCCGATGGCCGTATAGGAAAGTTCGCGCCCAAAATTATATAAAAATGTTGGCCGAAGGGTAGAAAAAGAGCCGTTTCCTTCTCCCGTTTCGTTGCGTGGTATACATTGAGATAGAGAAATTCCACCACACATTGCAACACAATGCAGAGAGGTCAGCAGTCCAATGACAAACAGCATAGAATACCCCATGCTTACATCGGCTAACTGACTCGGTACAAGCAGATTCAATACCCCTAACTGTTTCAAAATAGATAAAGGGAAGTGATGATTATAATCAAACCTATGATTTGTTTTGTATCAGAAACCTGATGCTTATCGTCTGACAACACATTATAATCAAGTTTTTCAATAATCTTCGTAATATCCTTAAGCGTTATATTATCATTATCATACACAATATCTACAAGACCAGAGCTATAGTTAACCCTTGCGGGATTTATTCCTGCAGTATTGCGGAGTTTGTTTCGATTTTATTTTGGCAGCTTACGCACGTCATCCCTCCGATGTTCATCTGCCTTTTCTTTATAGAGGATTCCATTAAAAGACCTCCCAAACTAGTCTGATTCATAAATTATTACTTATTTTACTTTCGCCGTTGATTCACCTTGCGTTCCGATTGACGACGATTTAGGCTACAGCAATCTGCGGTACTTTCCCCGAACAGCTCTTTATTTGATTTTCCAGATGTTTGAAATTATTTTTAAATACTCCTTTAATACCATTCCAAATTTTCATTGACACGCCTACTGACGTTAGTTATTTTATGTTGTAATTCTAACACTCAAATTTGTAAAAATTGTTTATTTGTAATATTTTTTTATAACTCTATGCTTTCAAAGCAAACTACCGTTTATGTTATTTTAATAAAAATAATATTTTATCCCTTTTGCTGAGCCATCCTTTCAATTATGATTATGATGTCAGAATTTATTTTATTTTTATTGAAAAAGGTGCCTTTACTTCCTTTAATGCGCAAACTCCCTATTCAATTCAATCAACTGCTCTCAAACAAACTATCGTCAATCTTTATCAAAATGGCAGCAAAACACAGGCCGCTCTTTGCAAAGAGGTATTTCTCAGACTGCTCTTATCCGCTTGGACTTATGTTCCACTCTGATCGAGTATCTCAGTATACTGCGCTTGCGTTTAGGCAACTTCTTGTAAATTCTCTTGATGTTGTGCAGTCATTTTTTAAGAAAGGTTACCCTTTCGACAATGCTTGCTAGAATATTTCTTTAGATATCACAAAAATGAAGAAACAAACCGTATAACTTACCACTCATTAC
>JAEZPX010000037.1 GCA_023413275.1 Bacillota bacterium
CTTATTTTTCTTATTTATAGCCAAATGCTGCAAAAGCTTCTGCGCCAAACTGCTCTTTATATTTGTCATAAACAGGAGCAACAACTGTCTTCATCTCTGCAATAGCTTCAGGAGACAATTCGTTGACTTCTACGCCAACACCCTTGAACTGTTCAATGATTTCAGCATCCATATTTCTGGAGGCTGCAACCTGAGTTGCACATGCTTCTTTACCAGCTGCGTCAAAGATAGCCTTATCTTCATCGCTTAATTTATTCCAGATATTACCACTCACACTCAAAATGATTGGATCGTAGCAGTAATTCCAAATTGTCATATATTTCTGAACTTCCTGAATTTTTGCAGATCTGATTGTGTCATAAGGATTTTCCTGACCATCAATTGCACCCTGCTGTAAAGCTGTAAATACTTCACCGAAAGGCATCTGTGTAGGGTCAGCACCCAAGGTTTTAAACACGTCAACCAACAAAGAAATCGCAGGTACTCTAACCTTCAACATAGACATATCAGCTGCTGATGTAATAGGACGCTTGTTGTTTGTAATCTGACGGAAACCATTTTCGCCAATACCAACTACATGTGCACCCTTCGCTTCAACTGCTTTTTTAATAAATTCGGAACCGGTAGAACCTTCGTTGAAAATGTACTCATCAACGCTGTCGTAGCCATTAGGGAAAATCCAAGGCATACTAATTACAGATAATTCAGGTACAACGTTAGAAATAATCATGGAAGAGTGAAGGTCAACGTCTGTTGTGCCGTTGAATAACATTTCAACACCCTTTGTCTGATCACCGGCTGCAAGCTGCTCATTTCCGTAAATAGTTACCGTATATCTACCTTCTGTTCGTTCCTCAATTAATTTCTTAAATTCGTTTGCTGCTACCATCCATACACTTGTTTCAGAAGGTGTTACTGCCATTTTCAGGTTGATTGCTTTTGCTTCACCGCCGCTGTTACCATCGCTGCTTTTGCTTCCGCCGCCACACCCTGCAACGCCCAAAGCCATAACAGCACACATAATACCAGCTAATACTCTTTTCTTCATTTCATTTACCCTCCTCATTATTTTGGACTCTTTTCCAACATGTCTTTTTTGCTACTTGCTCGCTACCCCTTCCAAAGCAGCCGGCATAGCTCTTTTCTTTTGTTTTTTTGCGTAACTACGCAATTCTTTCGCGTATATATCCATTGGTACATACACAAATTTATAAAAAGTCCCCTACTTTGGCAAACTGCCTTTTCAGCTCCCTTTTTATCCAAGCGTAAATATCCTATCTTTAGAAATTAACGACCATTAAAGTATGCAACATGATAATAAGTGTTATCACAGAACAAATAATCCTTTGCCCATTTTGGTTTCTTTTCAATCAAATATGTGTAAAGCTCCACGTGCTCTTCTGCTAATACAGTTAGGGGCTTATCAGTCAATCGAGTAATCTCTTCCATATAGTGAGAAAAAATATCTTTATAATTTAGCATGGAATTATAAAGAAAAATGTTTTTTGCCCCTTCAATAATCGCCATATGAAAATCTAGGTCATACTTTGTGAAAGCAGCTCTATCATCAATTTTTGCAGCTTCCTGCATCTTTTCCACTAAGTCCTTCAAAACATCTTCATCTTCCTTTGTGGCTCTTCTCACAAAGAATTCAATTGCCTTAAACTCAATGGCTTGTCTAAATTCAAAGAACTCTTTAAATTCTTCACTTGTAATATCAGAAGATTTCAAAATCTCAGGCGGCTCCTCATTCGTAACGCCCTGCTCGGGGTTTCTATGTACAAAGGAACCTACACCCTGCATGGTAACCACAATGCCACTGCCCTGCAAATTTTGAAGTGCAGCCCTAACACTTGTTCTGCTTACTCCAAACATACTGCAAAGCTTGCTTTCAGAAGGAAGTTTATCTCCTACTTTCCACTCCCCGCTTGTAATCTGTTCTAAAATTTGATTATAAACCTCGTCACTCAGTGACAATCTACCTTTATAGTAATCCATGATTCTCTCCCCTAATCTGCTCTTGCATGGCCCCTTTTCAATACAAAAAGTAGTACGAAAATTATCTGGAGCATTCTTTCGGAGGCTCTATTCGTTGATGTTCCTATATAGTTCTAATACCTGTCGTACACCATGTATTACTTGTACTATAAGTTATCATACAACTCAATAAAAAGCAATTTCCGTTTTGTACAAACATTTAAACAAAAATTTGTATAGATGCCCATACACATTGAATTTCTTGTGCAATTTCATCAAAAAAGTCCATGTTTCGCAGAAAAAAATAATAGTATTTGTAAGTATTCCACTACAGGAACTAAAAAATACATACAAAAAACATTTTGTTGTTCAATATATACACCAGTAATTTCTCTCAAATAAGGCCTCCTTTTTTTGCAATTTGGCATAAAAAAAATATCCTGATAATCTTATATTATCAGGATATTTTTATAGATTGTCAATAAATTATTTATAATATTTCACTGCAGATTCAAATAACTTCATGTCATATTTCCCTTGTACGTTCTGATACAAGTTACAACCTATACGTTCCGAATGCCCCATCTTCCCGATAATTCGACCATCAGGTGAAATCAACCCTTCAATTGCATAAAAAGAGCCATTCGGATTGGATTGAATTTCATTTGTTATATCCCCATTATTATCCACATACTGGGTAAGGATCTGGCCTTTGTTTGCTAATTCTTTCACCAATGCTTCCTGCGCCAATAGCCTACCCTCTCCATGGGAAATGGGAACTGTAAATACTTCTCCCGCCTCCACATTCATTAACCAAGGAGAGTTGTTTGAAGCAACTCTGGTTCGAACCAATTTTGATTGGTGACGCCCAATGGTGTTATAGGACAGTGTGGGGCAAGTTTCGTCGGTATCCATTATTTTTCCAAAAGGTACCAACCCAAGTTTAATTAATGCTTGAAACCCATTACAAATACCACACATTAAGCCATCTTTCTCCTCCAAAAGTTGTGTTACAACTTCTTTGATTTCTGGATTACGGAAGAAAGCAGTAATAAATTTACCTGAACCATCCGGTTCATCGCCACCGGAAAATCCACCGGGAATAAAAATCATCTGGGATTTTTCTACTTCCTTCGCAAATCCCTGAATGGAATCAGAAATACCCGTGGCAGAAAGGTTGTTTATAACGAAAATCTCAGCACTCCCACCTGCCCGTTCCACCGCTTTTGCAGAATCATATTCGCAATTTGTACCGGGGAATACAGGAATCAACACTTTAGGCTTTGCAAATGACGCTTTAGCCTGAAATTTTTTGTCGGTATAATAGGTAAAGGTCGGTATTTTCTCAGCTTTGGTTACGATATTGCAAGGATAAACCTTTTCAAGCTTTCCTTCATAAATATCCACTAAAGCTTTCATAGTAATCTCATCTTTACCAAAAACAATAGCCTGATTCTCTGTTGTTTCACCAAGAAGAATACCAGCTTCAACATCATCGGTCAATTCTAAGATAAAACCACCATATTGATAGCCAAATACCAACTCTAATGTAATGTCCTCAGCAAAGACAAATCCTAATTCATTGCCCATAGCCATTTTTAAAATTGCCTCAGCAATACCGCCGTAGGTGGGAGTATACGCACTAAGAACTTTGCCATTTTTCATTAATTTATGAACTAAGTCAAAATTAGACTTTAAGCTGTTCGCAGTTGGTAACCCATTTTCATCGTAATCAGGCTGTATCAAAACAACCTTATGACTAGAACCTTTAAATTCAGGAGAAATTATATTACTAATCTCCTCTGTTGTTACCGCAAAGGAAACCAATGTAGGTGGTACATCAATGTGCTCAAAACTACCACTCATAGAATCTTTCCCACCAATTGCGGCAATCTCCAGTCCTTTTTGTGCCATAAACGCACCCAACAACGCCGCTAAAGGCTTGCCCCAGCGCTTTTCATCTTTCATGGGTTTTTCAAAATATTCTTGGAAGGATAAATAAACATCTTCGAATTTTGCACCCGTTGCCACCAACTTCGCCACCGATTCCACTACTGCTAAATACGCACTGTGGTAAGGGCTTGCTTCAGCGATAAAAGGATTATATCCCCAAGCCATTAGGGAGCAAGTTGTAGTATCCTTTTTCTCAACGGAAACCTTGTTTACCATTGCTTGGATAGGTGTTCTTTGGGTTCTTCCGCCAAAAGGCATCAATACAGTCCCTGCACCAATGGTGGAGTCAAAACGTTCAGACAATCCCCTCTTGGAGCAAACATTCAAATCCTCTGCTACAGCCGTTAAACCTTCTTTAAAGCTTGCAGGGATTTTCTTTACAATATCTTTGGGTGCCGCTGGAGCAATGGTGATGTGCTTTTCAGCGCCATTGGAATCCAAAAATTCCCGGGAAATATTCACAATATTCTTGCCATTCCATTGCATAACCAATCGTGGCTCTGCCTTTACCTCGGCAACAACAGTGGCCTCTAGGTTTTCGCCATACGCCAATTCCTTAAATCGCTCTACATCTTCCGCCGAAACTACTACCGCCATTCTTTCCTGTGACTCGCTGATGGCTAATTCTGTACCATCAAGGCCATCATACTTTTTAGGAACTGCATTTAAGTCAATCACCAGCCCAGGCGCCAACTCACCAATAGCAACGGATACACCACCTGCACCAAAGTCATTGCAACGCTTGATTAGCTTTGCCGCTTCTGCGTTACGGAACAGACGCTGTAGCTTTCTTTCTTCTGGCGCATTTCCCTTCTGCACCTCTGCTCCACAGCTTTCTAAAGATTCCACAGTATGAGATTTTGAAGAGCCCGTTGCACCGCCGCAACCATCACGCCCGGTACGACCACCTAAAAGTATAATAATATCTCCATCCTTTGGCTCTTCTCTTCGCACATTTTCTGCAGGTGCCGCACCAATCACTGCACCAATTTCCATTCTCTTTGCCACATAACCGGGATGATAAATTTCGTCTACCTGACCCGTCGCAAGGCCAATCTGATTCCCATAGGAACTGTATCCTGCCGCCGCCGTTGTAACAATTTTGCGTTGAGGCAGTTTTCCTGGAATGGTTTGGGAAACTGGTACTGTAGGGTCACCTGCCCCTGTCACACGCATTGCCGCATATACATAAGAACGACCCGATAATGGATCACGTATTGCACCACCAACACAGGTAGCCGCTCCACCAAAG
>JAEZPX010000067.1 GCA_023413275.1 Bacillota bacterium
ATACATTGGAGATTAGCATCCAGTTTTGTATAAAGGGACGCATAAGATTCCAGTATCCGACTCCGCTAAAACCATATTCTGTAACAGTACGCAATTTTGCGTCAATACTTCTTGCATCTTCAAACCATACGACGTGGGCACTACCGTCTTCGCTGGTATAAAAGAAATATGGACTTTGTGCCACCTCATCAAAGAGAATCTCTGCACGAATATCCATGGCCATTTGCACGGCTTCTTGATTTCCTAAGGTTACTGCTCTGCCTTCACCCATGGTAAAGGGGAGTGTCCAGTCATATCCATAGTTGGGGATTCCCATGATAATTTTTTCCGGAGGGATCTCCTGAATGGCATAATCTAAGACCTCTTTCACTTTATTTAATGGAGCCACAGCCATGGGTGGCCCGTAGGCATAACCCCATTCGTAGGTCATCAGCAATACATAATTTGCAATTTCACCAATTCGTTTGTAATCATGGGCGGCATAAAGCAGTCCGGGTTGTGTTGAGGATGTTTTTGGTGCAAGGGCAACAAAAACACGGAAACCCACTTCATTCATGGCTGTTTGCAATTCAGAAAGAAAGGTAATAAAGGCCTCTTTATCTGTTGGCAGAACAAACTCAAAATCTACATCTATGCCAAAATAGGATTTTTGCCCCATTACAACCATAAGATTATAGATAAGATTTGCCCTTGCCTCAGGGTTATTTACCATTTCGGATATGAGCTTATTGCTGAATTTTCCGTTTTCATCTAGGGGTGTTAAGACTAATATGGGCGCTGCGCCAAAGGTCCTTGCGGCCAAAATTAAGTTCATATCATCTGGAGGTATGAGTTCCCCGTCAGCATGAAAGCCATAGGAGAAAACAGAGAGAAACGACAAATAAGGAACAGTTTGTTTCAATAAAGTCTCATCAATGTAGGGATACGCATAACCATTTACCAGATATTCCTCTTGAGGGGGTTCCTTGAAAGAAATGATTATGGTTTGGCCCGGATAAATTGTGTCTGTTATGGCAAGCTGTGGGTTGTTTTGTAACAACACGTTTGGCGAAACACCAAACCTTTGTGCAATGATAAATATACTATCTCCAGGCTGTACCTGATAGGTAACATCCGGTTCTAAAATCAGAAGGGCTTGCCCCAAAGTTAACAGGTTGGGATTGGTTATTCCGTTATTTTCCATAATCAGTCTTGCATTTACGTTATATTGCTCTGCGATAGAATAAATTGTGTCACCGGCACTTACTACATGGATTGTCATTGGCCCACCTCCGCTAATAGTTTATGCTGGAATTCAAAAAAAAAGAACGCATCTGTGTAATGCGTTCTTAAGGGGAGTTTGAGTCCTTTTTATTTTTGTGCTTTTGCTTTTTCCAATGCAGTTTCCGTGGTTTCCATATAATAGTCTAAATCTTTTACACCTTCGATCTTTGTTTCCAAAGGGCGTCCTTTGTTGTCGATAAAGAAAGTAGTAGGTAATCCTTTTAGATTATCGATAATCCATGATGCCATAGCCTGGTCAGGGATGATTGTGGTAAAAGTTACGCCAGCCTCTTCATAAGCCTGCTTCACGGTGGCCTCGGCTTTTTCACCAGGTAAATCAATTACAACTTGAGCAAAATTAACATTTGGATATTTTTCCTTAAGTTGCTTATAAAAGGATTCTAAGGTGGCTAGCTCATTGATATCAGGATAGCAATAAGATGCCCAAAAGTTCACGACAGTTAGGTCATAATCATAAAATACCGTACTGGTAATAGGATCACCTGTCAAAGTTGTTGACATAAAATTAAGGTATGCCTTACTATCCTCAATTTGGTTTTGCACTGAAGTTTCATCCGGTACAAAGGTTTCAATGGTTTTTTGCAGCATTGGCAATTCTGATTTTAGAGTTTCAAAAGTTTTGGTGGAGTCATTGGAGAATCTAGGGGTACTGCCAATATAGTCTGTAAGATAATAAAAGCGGAACTTCTCCTGCTTTGGCAATTCCTCACAGTTTTTAAATAGAGCCAGTTCTTCTTTTACACTTTGAGACTCTACATTTTCTTCTTTCACTACTAAAAGAGTGAAAACAGGAACCATCAGTTCATCCACAGGGATTTCGGAATCAGGATTATTTAATTCTTCCATATTTTCATCAGGTGTAAAGTCATATTCAATTTTGGCGTAAATCTCTCCGTCAGGTTTTACAAAGGTAACAGGAATTAAATTTACGTTTTTGCGCTCAAGCCATTCTTTAGGAAGGCTATATGCCAAGCCGCATTGTTCAAAGCGGTAGTCTGTTTTCTTCTCTTCACTCCCATTTTCGGTGGGAGCAGATTCTTTTTTTCCACATCCGCCTAATATACCAATGGATAAGATAAGCGTCAGGAAAAGTGCTAGTTTTTTTCTCATTTTGATTCCTCCTAAAAGATATAAAATAAAACGAATCTAGTTTTATTTCTATTGTGTTTTGTTTGAACCAGCTAAAAGGAAAAGCCGATTTTATATAAGTCAGGCATTTGATACGTAATTTCCATCCTATTTCATAAGGCTGTCCGTTATTTATAAAAATTAAACGGTGACGGTCAGAATTCGTTAAATGCCTACGTTAAACATGCCACACCATTATACTGAAAAACTGTTTCAGCCGCAATGGAAAAAACGACAGAAAAGAACAATGGACTTTATTTTTTAATTACATTTTAATCATATGACAATATGCTTTTAACTGCATAAAGGTATACTTTTCACGTATGAAAGTGGGAAAGTGAAACAAAGCTTAACGATGGTGATTATGCTAATTGACATAAGATCTTAAAGATAGATGGAAAGGGCATTTTTATATTCAAAATGAAAATAAAAAGGGATAATCTATTTGTTTTAAACAGAAAATAGAATGGCTTGACTGGTTTTGATGGAATAAAGCGTTATAATAAATAGAGTTCCAAAAAGAAAACAACTTTTATTTACATTATTTTACTTATTTTTTGTATTTTATGGTATAATATACCAAAATTATGTAAAGGAGAACAGAATCATGATGCAAAAGAAGATTCTATTAATTGAAGATGAGGTTAAACTAGCACGTTTTGTTGAGCTAGAGTTAAGATATGAGGGTTATGAAGTAACGGTATGTCACGATGGCCGAGAGGGGATATCTTTGATTAGCGAAGGGAATTTTGATATGATTCTTTTGGATCTTATGCTTCCCGGGCTGACGGGAATAGAAATCTGCCGCAGAGTGCGCAAGAATTCCAATGTACCCATTATTATGCTTACTGCTAAGGATGAAGTGATTGATAAGGTTGCCGGGCTGGATAGCGGGGCTGACGATTATTTGACAAAGCCTTTTGCCATTGAGGAGCTGTTGGCAAGAATGCGTGTTGCCTTTAAGCACTGCGAAGATAAAATGTCAAAAAAAGTTCTTTTGCAGGTGCAGGATTTAGAAATTGATACAGAGAAGCGATTGGTCACCGTAGGGGGAGAAGTGGTTGAGTTGACCAAGAAGGAATATGAACTTCTTTTGTATTTGGTGCAAAATAAAAATATTGTTTTAACCAGAGAACAAATTTTAAATGAAGTATGGGGCTACAGCTATATAGGTGAAACAAATGTAGTGGATGTTTACGTACGCTATTTGAGAGCAAAAATAGATGAAGCTTTTCAGAAAAAGTTTATTCATACCATACGAGGGGTAGGGTATTATGTCAAGGAAGAATAAGCAATCCTTTTTTTGGGGCATACGCCATATGGCTATTGCCAGAAAAATTACGTTCCTCTATAGTGGGATTTTTACCTTTTCTATTTTAGTTATAAGTTGTTTTATGACCATAAATATTCCTGGAATACAGCAACATATTATCAGGAGAGAGCTTACCCTAACGATTTCCAATATTGATGCTTATCTTCAACAGGGAAAAAGCTTGAATAATGATGCTCTTCGGGATTTATTGGACAATAAATATGTTGAGGTGAATGTTTACTCCCAACATCAGAATATGTATTATTTTAGTCATTTTGGTGAAGAACCCTTGTTGATACAATTGAGAGAGTCTAATTTTTACTCTTCTGAAGGAATTATGACAAACAAGGAGGACTTAATGGGACATGGGCAGCAGGCTTTGGCTCCGGATGGATTCAAAATCAGCGCTCAAAAAGAAAAAATAGAAAATTGCACAGAGTATATTTTAGAAAATAATAATAGACAGCAAATTATGCTGATTTCTACTGTTATTCCAGCACAGGGCGGACAGTATCGTGTGGAGGCCTATAAGCTGATTGGAATTAATTCAAACTTTATTCGTGGCTTTATAGCCAAGCTGACAACAGTAAACATTATTGGTATACTATGTGCATTATTGATTGGTTGGTATATCAGTCAGCGTATGCTGCGCCCTGTAGAGGCAATTCGTGCGGCGGCGGAGCGTATAACCATTGAGGACTTGAGTCAACGTATTGATACAGATGGGCCTGATGATGAGATGAAAGAGTTAACAGTAACTTTTAATTCTATGATTGATCGCTTGGAAAGCTCTTTTCAGCGGCAAAATCAATTTATTTCAGATGCATCTCATGAATTAAGAACACCGATTTCTGTTATTCAGGGATATGCAAACCTGATTAATCGTTGGGGAAAAAGTGATCCTGTTATTTTGCAAGAAGCAATAGACTCCATTTTAAGTGAGACGGAGCATATGAGTGCATTGATACGAAAGCTCCTTTTTTTGGCAAAGGGTGACCAGAACCGAATGCTTGTCCAAAAAAAGCTGATAAATTTAAATGAAATTGCAGGAGAAGTTGTGAAAGAGCTCGAGGTTCTGGAAGTAAACCGAAAAATTGTTTTTGAGGAAAAGGACAAGGTGGAAATTTGGGGTGACCCTGATTTAATAAAGCAACTACTATGGATTCATGCTGAGAATGCTTTAAAATATACGAAGGATGGAGACTCGATTACCCTTAGAGTTTGGAAGGATAAAAAAGATGCATTTGTTTCTGTTGGAGATAATGGAGCAGGTATCTCAAAGGAGCATTTGTCTAAAATATTCGACCGCTTTTATCGTGTGGATCAATCCAGAAACAAGGGGATTTCCGGTACGGGGTTAGGGCTTTCCATTGCTAAATGGATCGCTGACAGTCATTTTGGCCATATATTGGTTGAAAGTACGGAGGGAGAAGGGACAACCTTCACCAATGTCTTTGCGTTAAGTGGAAAGATGAAGAAGGATGAAATAAAAAAAGAAGGCGACGAGAGCCGTAAGTTTTAAGTTTTCCTTAAGGTTTCCCCGTTTATTTGATTCAGGGAATAAAAGGGAGTATACTTATAGAGATACATGTGTGTTTATGGTTGTATGCAAAGTGAATTCTGCGGAAAGAACGTATAGAGGCTTTTTGTATAATCCCGATTAAAGTTGGCAACCGGAAAATGAATGGTTTCTAGCTTTTGACTCTAACTTATCTGAAACTACCTCTCTTTCTTTTCAATTGAATTGATTTGTAAAATTCCAAGACCCATATGTGATAATTATTTCTATATTATTTTAAGGGGGAAATACGTATGAGAAAAAAACTAGCGGCACTTATGTGCGCCGTAATGTGCATTGCGTCTTTCACAGGCTGTTCCAGCGCAGAGCTGGGATATCTTCAGATGAGTGCAGACATGTTAACCAAAATGGATGTTTGTGAGGCATCTGGTAAAGTGAATGTGGAATTAGATGCAGATGCAATGAAAGAGTATGTTGCAGATTTGGCGAAAGCTTCCGGCTCTAGCGACGAAGATTTAAAAGATGCTATGCAGGGCTTAGATGCATTGAAAGGCAAAAAGTCTGCAGCAATTGATTACACATTGAAAATGGATATGAAAACGTTTGCTTATTATGTAGATATGGATGTTACCTATGATGGAAAGAAATATGACATGGGTGACATGTATTACGCAATGACAGACGGTGTATATGTTTCCGGTAAAACCGTTTGGGGCATGTATGAATTGACAAAGGACTTAGCAGGTAAGGAAAAAGAAAGCTATCTGCAGGATGAAAACTATGCAAAAGAATTAAAAACAATTTTAGATGGTAGCAAATACATCAAAATTGTGTCAATGAAAGAATTAGGAATGACTGATGAGCAAATTAGCAAGATGGTTCCTAAAGATGGATACAGCAAATTGTACGCTTCTGTAATGGACTTCTACAAAAATGCTTTCTCCGGCTTCTCAACTAATATGGTAAGTGAAGTTTCCGGAGGTTACAAAGTGAAAGCAGATGGTAAAGCAGTTGCCGACTTGTTTGTTAACTTGTTAGACTATGTTGGCAATAACCCTGATACTGTTTTGAGTGCAACAACAACATACATGATGGATGTTATGAAGGCTATGAACTCTTCCGAAGAGGAAATGGCTGCATTTAAAGCAGGAATGGAGGAAGCAAAGAAGAATACAGCTTCTATTAAGGCTACTACAGACTCCATTAAGGTAATGGTACAACAGGCTATTGCAAAACCTGAAGTTTCCAAAGCTTTGAATAGTTTTGCTTATGAAGCAACTGTAACAAAATCCGGTGCTGGTTTCCATTCAACAGAGGCATTTGGCATTACAAATGGCAACAAGAGCGTATTGAAGGTAACAGGTACTGGCGACGTAAAGGCTGGCAGCGGCAAGGTAGTTATGCCTACAGGTAGTGTTAGCAAGGCTGATTTTGAAGCAAAAATGACTGCTTTGGATGAAAAATATAATCCTATTACTGCTGTAACTGCTCTTTGGGGCGGCGGAGATTCCCAAGCAATGTTGACAAAAGTAAGAAAAGATGATTCTTTCTTCTCTGCTGGTAACATAGATTTGGCAGAGCTTGTTGAGGCTGATGGTCGTGTATATTTGCCTTTGCGCGTGATTTGTGAAGCAATGGGTGAGAAAGTAGAATGGAATAACGCTGAGAAAAAAGCATATATCGTTCGTGAAGACGGAAAAACAGCCATGGAAGGTCTCGTACAGGATGGAACATCTTTCATTAGCGTGCGTGATTTTGAGAAATTAGGCTATGGTGTTGAATTTAAAAAAGTTGATAGTTTGAAGCAGGTAACAGTTAGTAAAAAGTAAAAAAGAAAAGGGCAGTGTCAAAAGACACTGCTCTTTTTTGTGGGTAATAATATTTTTAACTTAAATAGTTTTGCCACATTAATAACTAAATACCTAAAAACATATTTGCGCCTATAGATGAATTACATTACTTCATATATCGAAGGACACTTGACTTAAGGCAATGGAGTCATAAAGACCTGTTTCCTTTCAATGCTTTGATACGAGGCTGCATATTCTCCCAGAGAGAATATGGAATAGATAGGTTTCCTCTGCCCGATCCCAAACGGATGAGGGGCTTGTTTTTACCGTGAAAGTCACTGCCTCCTGAGGGATATAGATGGTGTTTATTAGCCAATTTCATCATGTTCTTTCTTTGAGAGGGTGTGAAGGTTGAGTAGAAGCATTCTATCCCATCTAAGCCCAAAGGAAGCAATTCCTCGCACAAAGCATCTAATTGATCTTGTGCTAGATTATAAAGAGTGGGATGAGCCAGTATGCTGATTCCACCAGCAGAGTGGATGGTTTGTATGCAGGAAGCAGGGGTTGGCAGTATTTTTGACACATAGCCAGGACGGCCTTGGGAAAGATATTTTGAAAATGCTTCATCCCGTGTACGGATATAGCCTTTTTTTAAGAGCACACTGGCAAAATGGGCACGGGTAACGATTTCTCCCCCTGCATTTTCTGCCACTTCTTCAAGAGTGATAGGCAAACCTATTTCAGTCAATTGTTCTGCCATTTTTATATTTCTGATGGTTCTATTTTGGACAAAAGAATCCATTTGCTCTGCCCAAATTGTTGCCTTGGGATCAAACCCAAGACCTACAATATGAAGCTCAGGTTGATGAAAGCGCCCCCATTGGGCTGCCAGCTCAATCCCCGGTATTGTTTCTATACCATGTTCTTTCCCTGCTATCATAAACTGTTCTATGCCTTCTATGGTATCGTGATCAGTGAGAGCTAGAGCGCAAAGTCCTTGTTCTTTTGCCAACAGAATGAGCTCTTCAGGTGAATAAGTGCCATCAGAGAAATAGGAATGGGTGTGTAGGTCGATGATGCCGCTTTTTTTCATAAGCTCGCCTCCTTTCCTACAGTATACCATAAAATGGATGAATAAGTTGAAAAACAATCTAGAGGTAGAAATGTTATATTAAAGCGGAGGCTTTCTTCATTCCCTAGGTACGCCAATGAAAGATGGTATCATATTTTTAAGGCTTCTCCCATAGAATAAACCAAAGCAAAGTGGGAGTGGATATCTTTGAAAAAGAAAAAAAAGGAGAATATGAAAAAAATACAGAAAAAGAGAGATGTTATGGAAAAACAGGGAGACCAGAGCTGGACCTGTATGGCGAAAGGTATGGCCATTGCGTATGGTATCACTTGTATTTTCTTTATCGCTTATGGGCTTATTTTAACATACACGAATGTTTCAGAACAAAGTTTGCCTATGATTGCGTTGGTGTGTACTGCCCTATCCTCTGCGGTGGCAGGGTATGATTGGGCAAAATGCCGAAAGAAAAAAGGTTTATTGATGGGTCTGGCTGCAGGGTTTCTTTATGCAATGATTCTTTTTCTTGTGACTGCTCTAGCCAGCGATTCTTTTACCATGGGTATGTCGAAAATTATGTCATTAATTGTCGCTTTGGCAGGCGGTGGAATTGGTGGTATTTTTGGGGTTAATGGGAAAAAATAAAAAAATACTTGAAAAATTTGTACAGTGTGTTATACTGACTGCTGAGAACAAAAATCTCTTATTTACATATTCTTGAGAGATTTTCTCAAAAATTGCGAATTAGGCTGGTTCCTCCTTTTTGAAAACAAAAGGAGAGCCGCCTTTCTTTTGTGCAAAATCACACTGGCACACAAAGATTTCAGGAGGGACTCAATAATGAAAACAAAAGGAAGATTAATGCTACTGCTCATGCTTGTCGTAGCATTAGGGTTAAGTGCATTAACCTATTACGGAATTGGCAAGGACAAGCGCTTTAGTGTCAATGATATTCAGCAGGGCTTAGACTTAAGCGGCGGTGTTGACATTGTGTATGAGGCCGATAAACAGAATGTTTCAGATGAGGAAATGTCTGCAGCGATTTCTTTGTTGCAAGGTCGTTTGGATTGGAACGGCTGGGCAGAGGCGGAAGCGGCACAGGAAGGTACAAATCGTATTCGTGTGCAGATTCCCGGTGTTGATGATGCAGAAAAAGCGATTCAGGAAATTGGACAGACAGCACAGCTTCTTTTTGTGGACGAGGCTGGAAATGTATTGCTAACAGGTGATATGGTGAAAAATGCCACAAAGCAAGTTGGAGCCACCTCAAAGAATGGACCTTCTGCTCCTTATGTTTCATTGGAATTTAACGATGAGGGGGCACAGAGATTTGCTCAGGCAACTGCAGATAATATCGGCAAGAAAATAATGATAGTAATGGATAAGACTGTGGTTAGTGCGCCAACGGTGCAGACGGCAATTACAGATGGAAAAGCTATTATAACAGGCAGTTTTACTGGGCAAGAAGCAGAAAACACGGCAGCATTGATTCGTGCAGGTTCTTTACCATTTAACTTAAATGTTATTCAAATGAAAAATGTTGGTGCCAGATTGGGTGCAGATGCACTTTCATCAGGAATTACAGCAGGTTTTGTAGGTATTGCACTTGTGTTATTATATATGCTGTTTATGTACAAGCTTTTAGGCTTTGCGGCTGATTGGGCTTTGATTATTTATATTGCACTGGACTTATTGGTCTTAAGCATGTTCCATATCACATTAACTTTACCGGGAATTGCAGGTATTGTTCTTTCGATCGGTATGGCAGTGGATGCCAATGTTATTATATTTGAGCGTATCAAAGAAGAATTGATTCTTGGAAAAACATTGCGATCAGCAATAAAAATTGGTTTCTCAAGAGCATTGCCTGCCATTGTGGATGGTAATGTGACCACATTAATTGCGGCAGTGGTATTATTCTTCTTAGGTTCAGGCACAATTAAAGGTTTTGCTACAACGTTGATCATTGGTATTATACTTTCTATGTTCACTGCGTTGTTCGTTACAAGAGTAATTGTAAATAGTATGATAAAAGCAGGATTGCATAACCCCAAAAATTATGGGTTTCGCGTAAAGTGAGGAGGCGGCAAAGATGAAAATAATTGAGAACAGAAAGAAATTTTTTGCCCTTTCCTTGGTACTGATTTTAGTGGGAATTGCGGCTATGTTTTATCAAGGCAGTAAGGGTAATGGCATTTTGAATTGGGACGTTGAATTTACAGGTGGTACCTCCATGGAAATTGATATGGGTGCAGCCTATGACCACGCAAAACTTGAGGAAGTGATTTTTGATGTCACAGGACAAAGAGCACCTCAAATTCAGGATATTATTGGTACCAATGAAGTTGCACTGAAAATGCAATCCATTGACAGTAAAACCAGAATAGATCTGGAGAAATCCATTAAGACTGCTTTTCCGACAGCTGAAGTGAAATCAACCTCTGATGTTAGTGGTACAGTAAGCAGTGAGATGCAGCAAGCGGCAATTAAGGCAACATTGATAGCATGTGTTGCCATGTTAATCTATATTTCCATTCGCTTTAGAGATATCAGAGCTGGCGGCAGTGCAATTATTGCTTTATTGCATGACATTTTGATTGTTATTGCCACTTATGCTGTTTTTCGTATTCCTGTGAATAATTCCTTCATTGCAGTAATTTTAACGATTTTGGGTTATTCAATCAATTCAACGATCGTAATTTTCGATAGAGTTCGTGAAAATCATGATAGATTTTCTTCACACCAAGCTGCTGAGAAAATTAATAAGAGTGTGAGTCAGACGTTGGCCAGATCTATTAACACTTCGATGACAACATTATTTACCGTTGGTGCAATTTATGTAATCGGTGTACAGTCCATCAAAGAATTTGCCCTTCCTATGTTGGTGGGTATTATTATGGGAGCATATTCTTCCATCTGTATTTCCGGATCCATTTGGTACATGCTGTTACCGAAAAACGAGAAGTAATTTATAAGCAGTAGGGAGAAAAACCCTGCTGCTTTTTTGTTGTGGAAAAGCCAACTACGCCATGGTTTATTATCTACATTCACTCATCTTTATGTATTGCGGCAAGAGAAAAAAGTTAGTATACTGAGTAGAAGGTAAGCATTGTATCAAGGAGGGATTATGGTGAAAGAAGAGTTTAAGCTTGTGCAATATACCCGCCACGGTAGGCAAAAGGGTGATCTAAGTAAATTTTTTTTGGAGAACGCGAAAAAGGTTCAGGAATTTCACAAAAGCTTTCCTATTTATCAACAAACACCATTGGTTTCTATGAAAAATACTGCTAAAGAGTTTGGTTTAGGAGATATTTTCATAAAAGATGAGTCCTTTCGATTTGGTTTAAATGCGTTTAAGGTTTTGGGGGGCAGCTTTGCCATTGGAAATTTTATGGCGAAAAAAGTAGGTAAAAACATAGCTGAATTTACATACAATGATTTGATCTCTGAGGAAACGAGAGAAGCGTTGGGGAAGATGACCTTTGTTACGGCAACGGATGGAAATCATGGCAGAGGGGTGGCGTGGACGGCAAGAACCCTAAGGCAAAAGGCAGTGGTTTATATGCCAAAGGGTAGCGCAAAGGAACGTTTAGAAAATATTTTATCTGAAGGAGCAGAGGCTTCCATCACAAATATGAATTATGATGATGCCGTTCGTTTTGCTTATAAGCAGGCAGAAGAAAAGGGTTGGATTATGGTGCAGGATACTGCATGGGAGGGATATGAGGATATTCCTCTGTGGATTATGCAAGGCTACGGAACCATGGCTTATGAGGCATATACCCAACTAAGTGAAAAGCCAACACATATTTTTTTACAAGCCGGTGTGGGTTCTATGGCAGGGGCGGTAACAGCTTTTTTTGCATCAATTTATAAAGAGGATTGTCCAATGATAACCATTGTTGAGCCCAATAAGGCAGATTGCATTTATCGAACTGCAGAGGCGCAGGATGGGAAGCTTCACTGTGTGATTGGGGAAATGGATACCATCATGGCGGGGCTGGCCTGTGGTGAGCCGTGTAGTATTGGATGGGAGATTCTGAGGGAGTATGCTGACAATTTCATTTCTTGCCCCGATTATGTGGCTGCACAAGGGATGCGCATTTTGGGTAACCCTGTAAAAGGTGATACCCAGATTGTTTCAGGAGAAAGTGGTGCAGCGACCTTTGGAATTGTGGCAGAAATCATGAGAAATCCAAATTTGAGAGAGTGGCGAGAAAAACTAAAGCTTGATAGAAATGCGAAAGTATTATGTTTTAGTACCGAAGGGGATACAGATAAAGAAGGGTATCAATCTATTGTTTGGGATGGTGCATGGTCAGAGATTAGGAAATAAGAATCATGGTACCAATCCTTATTGCAACAAAATAATGGAAAGTGGATTTTTTTCTGGAGGACTATCAGCAAGTTTCGTATGACTGCATATGATTTGTGATATTGAAGATGAAGAGAAGAGCATTTCATAAAAAAAGCGTTTCTAGCATTTTGAAACGCTTTTTTTATTGGTTTGAGGTAGTCAATTTATTTCTGAGATGTAGTTTTTGCCAATGAGCATATCGTAGGTCAACAGCTCATGAAGTTCTTGCATTTGTTCCCGCTTGGTTTTATCTGCACCGGGGGAGTAGAAGTTATAATATTTACTCATAATAGGGCATGTACGATACATTTCCAACAAGAAATTGGTTTGCAGGCACTGGGGTGCATCAATATAGTCTGCCATAAGAGCAGGTAATAGAAAAGGTGAAACAGACTGGTTGTCTGCTAGATACTCTCTTCCTGTATCATAATTTGTAAAAATCAAATATGGGGTGGAAAACATAATATGCTTCTCCTCCTCGGACCATTGGGATGCTGTTGGGCAGGAAATGGTATTTGTTGCCAGATAGGGGTCAAAATCATCTCCCAGGGTTGGCAAATGATCTCCATACCACAAAACAATTGTAGGCTTCTCTCGTCTCATGACATAGTCATAAATTGATTTTAACGCACGATCGGAATCTCTCACACCGGCGGTATAGTTTTCTAAGGTCAAAATTTGCTGAGAAGTCAAGTTATTACCACTTACTTTAATAACTCTATCTGCTTCATCGAATTTATTTTGATACATGCTATGGTTTTCCATGGTAATTGCCATAACAAATACCCCTACATCATGGGGTTGATTCAATTGATACATAATCTCCTCTGCAATGGTTTCATCGGTAATATATGGCCCGCTGTTCCAATGCTGTTCTGCATGAAGATCATATTCCCCTAAAAAATCATCAAAACCCATAAGGGGATATGCTTTATCACGATCATAAAAGGTTTTCTGATAGGTATGTAGTCCGATTGTATCATAGCCTAGATTTTTGTAGACTCTTGGATATGAAAAAATATCATTTTTTACATACTGCTGATAAGGTATGTTTCCCGGTGGTAATGCGCTGGTGGACATGCCTGTTAAAATCTCAAATTCAGGACGTACGGTGCCACCACCAAAGGTGGGTGAGATCATTTTACCACTTGGATTTGATTTCGCAATGTTTCTGAAATTTTTTAAGGGGTCATCAGAGAAGGTAACTCCATTTAAAACAGTAGGGTCCCAAAAAGCCTCAGAAAGCACCACTACAATATCGGGATTTTGAAAGGTTTCCCCACTTTTCTCATTAGGCAGATAGTTTTCAAAGGCATGTTGAATAGAGCTTTTGCTATAATTATGAGGTGTATTTGTATCTTGTACACTGCCAAAGTTTAGAGAAAAGGCAGTTAGAAAGCCGTGCTCTGCATAAAAGGCATTTTGGTCTGATGTTTTTTCTGAGGGGATTCCTAAAATAGGAGTCAAACCTCGCTGAACGTTAGGGTTTGTCATAAGAAGATAAAAACCAATAAAAAATAATGGGGACATCAATACACGAAATCTCCATTTTATAGAAATTTTGGGTGCTAACAGATAAAGCAAAATACAATAAAACAATGTGCTGATAAAAACCGCCCAAAGGGCTTGGGGTATCGTGATGGTACTTAGAAACTCCTGAAAGCTCGAAGCATTTCGAGCCAGATAAATATCCCATGGGAAAAAATGAACTTCCAAAATAGTATATTTGAAATAATCAACTAAAGAAAAACTAATAAATAGGATGGAGCAGACCAGTGCCGCTAAAGATATATTAGGTATTACTGCAGCAAAAAATAGAAAGGCCAACCAAACCAATAGTAAGCCAAAGGCAAAGGACCCCAGACCTTTCGTAAAAAATGTATACAATTGAGTCGTATTTCCAAAGGATAGATAATTTACTGCTAAGGTAAGATAGAATGGGAATAAAATTACAATGATCCATTTTAAAAGTTTAAGAAGCAGATTGCGACTAAAAAATGCTCTTATATCTTCTTTCATTTCATGAAAAGCACTCATAGGAAAGACCTCGCAGTTTCGTAATTTATAGAAAAATTAAGTTGATTTATTTTCCACAATTAGAAATTATAGCACAAATTCTCCTTTTTTTCAAGGAAAGCCTATGCTATGATATGGGAAAGAAAGGATGAGCTATGATGAAAAACATGGGGCTATATGTTCATATTCCCTTTTGCAAAAGAAAGTGTCTTTACTGCGATTTTCCATCCTTTGGGGGCATGGAGGAGAAATTTAATGCATACGCATATGCGTTGGAGCAGGAAATAGAAAAACGAGGAGAAATGTCCTTGGATTATCTGGTTACTTCCATTTTTTTTGGCGGTGGAACGCCCACGGTGCTTTCTGACGAATTGCTAAGCAGTCTGCTTGAGAGAGTAAAAGCTTCTTTTAATATTGCTGATGAGGCAGAAATTACCATTGAGGCGAACCCTGGTACCATGGGGGAAGAAAAGGCAATAGCGTTGCGAGAAATGGGATTCAACCGTTTAAGCATGGGTGTTCAGGCATGGCAAAACCACTTATTATCCATTTTAGGACGGGTTCATACCATTGAGGAATTCCAGAATAATTTTAAAAATGCAAGAAAAGCGGGTTTTGACAATATTAATGTGGATATCATGTTTGCTCTGCCTACGCAAACCTTCGCAGAATGGAAGGAAACTCTTGAAAGAATAACCAACTTAAAGCCCGAACACATTTCTGCATACAGCTTAATTATTGAAGAGGGTACACCATTTTATGAAAAGTTTGAAAAAGGTGAGCTTTTAGAAACAGATGAAGAGCTGGACAGAGAAATGTATCACTATGCTGTAGCTTTTTTAGCAAATAAAGGCTACCAACAATATGAAATTTCGAATTTTGCGAAACATGAGCGAGAGAGTAGGCACAATAAAATATATTGGCAGACGACACCCTATTTGGGTTTGGGATTGGGTGCACATTCCTACTTTAGAGGAAGCCGTTTCCACAATACCTATGATTTGGACAAATATATTTTGGCGGAAGGGGAAATAAATAGGTTAGAAGAAGAACATGAAATGCTATCAAAAAAGGCATCCATGGAGGAGTTTATGTTTCTGGGGCTTCGCCTTACAGAAGGGGTTTCTTTTAAAGTGTTTTCTCAACGTTTTGGTGTTAAGATGAAAGAAGTATACAACAAGGTGATTTCTGATCTTTTGGAAAGGAATTTACTAAGACAAACAAAAGAAGGAATCGCACTGACTGAAAGGGGAATCGACTTAAGTAATCAGGTTTTTACGGAGTTTTTATTGGATAAATAAAAAAATTTAAATTTATTTTTTTTCTTTGGTAAAATTAATATAAAATTTACAATTTGCGCTTGACATATAAGGTGTCAAGTGCTATCTTATGTATATGAATTAGCACTCGTGCTAAGTGAGTGCTAACAATGCAAGGGAGGGGGCGGCTCAGATGTCGTTGAATGACAGAAAAATTCAAATTTTACAGGCAATTATCAATGACTATATTGAAACGGCGGAACCGGTCGGCTCCAGAACCATAGCAAAAAAATATAACCTTGGTATCAGTTCTGCAACTATCCGCAATGAAATGAGCGATTTGGAGGAGATGGGCTTTATTATGCAACCCCATGCATCCTCTGGGCGTATTCCCTCAGATTTGGGATATCGGCTTTATGTGGATCATCTGATGCAAAAGCGAGAACTAAGCTTAGACGAACAAGGCTATTTACAAAGTGTCATTTCCAGAGATATCAGCCAAATTGATTATCTCATGGAGGAAACAGCAAAGGTGCTTTCTGCATTGACAAACTACACTACCTTTATTTCCGAGCCTGTGGGGCAAAGGGCAAGAATTAAACAAATACGGTTGCTGCCACTAGACATGGCTTCTGTGCTTCTGGTTATTGTAACAGAAGATAATTTTATGAAAAACCATGTGATTAAAGTAGGTACAGCTCCAGAGGACGATATTATTTTTCAAATTGGAACGTATTTAAACAGGGCTTTTCAAGGCTGTGCTTTACAGCAAATTGATCAAGGAGTCATCCAACGTTTACAAATTGAATTAGGAGACTATAAGGGTTTATTAGGGCCAATTCTAAGAGCTCTTGAAAATACCATGCAAGCGGCGGAGAAGGTTCAGGTTCATATGAGTGGTGCAAAAAATATGTTAGCCTTTCCCGAGTTTTCAGATATCAGTAAGGCGAAATCGTTATTCCAAACTTTAGAGGAAAAAGACGTTTTGGTTACCTTGCTGGAAGAAAGCAAATGCAATGATCTGCAAATATTAATTGGCAGTGAGAATACTGTACAAGGCATGAAAGATTGCAGTGTAATTACGGCAACTTATAAGCTGAGTGATGATACCAGAGGTACCATTGGCATTGTTGGACCAACTAGAATGGATTACTCCCAAGTGGTTTCCGTTTTAAACGGAATGGTGAAAAATATTGAGAGAGTATTGCGAAATCTGACGGATAATAATAATAAAGACAATAAAGATGGCTAGAGAAAAGAGGGAATGAAGTGGCAGAAAATAAAGACAGAGAAGAAGCCTTAAACGAAGAGGCATTGCAGGATGAAACTTTACAGGAAGAAATAGTTGAAACCACGGAACAAGAAGGTATGGAAGCAGAAGTCACAGAAGGTGAAATTGTTGACGGTACTGCAGAAAAGATTGCCAAATTGGAACAGCAGGCGGCGGAGAATTTTGATAAGTACCAACGAAGCTTGGCTGAATTTGATAACTTCCGCAAACGCACCATGAAGGAAAAAGCAGCAATGTATGATGATGGTGTGAGAGATACAGTTGAAAAGCTTTTGAATGTAGTCGACAATTTAGAAAGAGCTGTTATGGCTCAAGAAGGTAAATCGGAAGAAAACGATAGTTTCTTAATAGGTGTACAAATGATCTTAAAGCAATTTCAGGAGATTTTACATGGTTTGGGCGTAGAAGAAATCAAAGCCTTGGGTGAAAAATTTGACCCCAACCTACATGCGGCGGTAGCCCATGAAGACGATGAAAACTATGGAGAAAACGAAATTATTCTGGAAATGCTAAAGGGTTATCAATATAAAGACAAAGTCATACGCCATAGTATGGTGAAGGTCGCTAACTAAAAAAATGAGAGATTAATTGATCAATAGGAGGAAAAGGTTATGGGAAAAATTATTGGTATTGACTTAGGAACAACCAACTCTTGCGTTGCAGTTATGGAGGGCGGTCAGCCTGTTGTTATCGTAAACAGTGATGGTGCTAGAACAACACCTTCCGTAGTTGGTTTTGCAAAAAACGGTGAAAGACTGGTTGGTGAGACTGCAAAGCGTCAGGCAATTACAAACCCTGATAATACAATCAGCTCTATCAAAAGAAGAATGGGCGAAAACTACAAAGTAGACATTGAAGGAAAAGGCTATTCTCCTCAGGAGATTTCCGCAATGGTTTTGCAGAAATTAAAAGCGGATGCCGAAAGCTATTTGGGTGAAACTGTATCCGAAGCGGTTATTACTGTTCCTGCTTATTTCAATGATGCCCAGAGACAGGCAACAAAGGATGCTGGTCGTATTGCTGGTTTGGAAGTAAAGCGTATTATTAACGAGCCTACATCTGCTGCATTGGCATATGGTTTGGATAACGAACACGAACAAAAAATTATGGTTTACGATTTGGGTGGTGGTACATTCGACGTTTCCATTATTGAAATTGGTGACGGCGTTATCGAGGTTCTTTCCACAAATGGTAACACTCGTTTAGGTGGAGATGATTTTGACCAGAGAGTGATTGACTTTTTAGTTGCTGAATTTAAAAAGGCTGAAGGCATGGATTTAAGTAAAGATAAAATGGCTATGCAAAGATTGAAAGAAGCTGCAGAAAAAGCAAAAAAAGAGCTTTCTACAGTAACAACAACCAATATCAATCTTCCTTTCATTACTATGAATCAGGATGGTCCTAAGCACTTAGATGTTACTCTTAGCAGAGCAAAATTTGACGAATTAACAGCAGATTTGGTTGATGGCACTATGGGTCCAGTTCGTCAGGCTTTGGCTGATGCAGGACTTAACGCAAGTGAAATTGATAAGGTATTATTGGTTGGTGGCTCCACAAGAATGCCATCTGTACAGGATGCAGTGAAAAAATATACAGGAAAAGAACCTTTTAAGGGCATTAACCCTGACGAGTGTGTGGCAGTTGGTGCGGCAATTCAGGGTGGTAAATTAGCAGGTGATGAGGGTGCAGGCAGTGTGCTTCTGTTAGACGTTACACCTTTATCCTTGGGTATTGAAACATTGGGTGGCGTTGCAACAAAACTCATCGACAGAAATACTACAATCCCTACAAATAAAAAACAGGTTTTCTCCACAGCAGACGATAATCAAACAGCAGTTGATATCCACGTTGTTCAGGGTGAAAGACCTTTGGCGAAGGATAATAAAACATTGGGACGCTTTAAATTGGATGGTATTGCACCAGCAAGACGTGGTGTTCCTCAGATTGAAGTATCCTTCGATATTGATGCCAACGGTATTGTAAACGTTTCCGCTAAGGATTTGGGCACAGGCAAGGAACAGAAAATCACCATTACCGCAGGTTCTAACCTCAGCGATGATGAAATCGAAAAGGCAGTAAAAGAAGCAGAACAGTTTGCAGAAGATGATAGAAAGAGAAAAGAAGCAATTGATGCAAAAAATGAAGCAGATTCTTTGATCTTCCAGACAGAAAAGACACTGGGTGAGCTGGAAGGCAAGCTGAGTGATGAAGAAAAGAGCGCTGTAGAAGCTGAATTGAGCAAATTGAAAGATACAGTAAAGGATATGAACGCTGAAACAATGACAGAGGCTGATGTAGAGAAGCTGAAAGCTGCAACAGAAGCGTTGACCCAGGAATTCTACAAGATTTCTGAAAAGCTGTATCAGCAGGCACAGGCAGCACAGGGTGCAGACCCTAACGGTGCAGACCCAAATGTGGTTGACGGCGAAGGCAAAGAACTGTAAAATAAAAGAGTTCTGCATGGCAAGGGCGGTTATCCGCCCCTGCTTTTGCTGTAAATAGACCTTGAAGGAATAAGGTGGTGAGGAAGTTGGCAGAGAAAAGAGATTATTATGAAATACTTGGGGTAAGCAAAGACGCTTCTGATGCGGAGCTGAAAAAGGCTTATAGAAAGATGGCGGTGAAATATCATCCTGACCAAAACCCCGGAGATAAAGAAGCTGAGGCAAAGTTTAAAGAAGTGAGCGAAGCCTATGAAGTCTTGAGTGATTCTCAAAAAAGAACGCAATATGACCAGTTTGGCCATTCTGCTTTTGAACAAGGTGGGGCAGGCGGCGGATTTTATGGCCAAGGCTTTGATATGGGAGATTTGGGCGATATTTTCGGCAGCATGTTTGGCTTTGGTGGATTTAGTGGAAGCACCCGTAGATCCGGCCCAAGACGTGGTAATGATATAAATGTAAATATTCAGCTTAGCTTTGCAGAGGCGGCATTTGGCTGCACAAAGGAAATTTCCGTAAGCATATACGATGAATGTGAAACTTGCCATGGAACGGGAGCAAGATCGGGTACCCATGCGGAAAGCTGCCCCAAATGCAACGGTACTGGACAGGAGAGATTTGTGCAACAGTCTATGTTTGGTTCAGTAACCTCAGTGCGTACTTGCAGCCAGTGTCAAGGTACAGGGAAGATTATTAAAGATCCTTGTTCTACTTGCCGTGGCACAGGTAAAGTGAAGAAGAATAAAAAATATGAAGTAAACATTCCTAAGGGCATTGATAACGGTCAGACCATCCGTTTGGCAAACAAAGGGGAAATTGGTGAAAACGGCGGCGGCTATGGAGATTTATTGGTAACCGTTTATGTACAGCCAGATCCTATGTTTATCAGAAAAGGCTTTGATGTGTATTGTGATGTGCCAATTACCTTCGTTCAGGCGGCTTTAGGCGGTGAAATCACAATCAAAACCATTGACGGTGAGCAGAAATATAGTGTTAAGCCAGGAACTCAGCCGGAAACAGTTGTGACTTTAAGGGGTGTTGGTATCCCCAATTTAAGAAACCCTAAGGTTCGTGGAAATCAGGTTGTAACATTGAAGGTGAAAATTCCTACGGAATTGAGTGAAAAACAGAAAGATTTGTTGCATCAGTTTTATAAAGACGATGCTGTAAATACCAATGAAAGTAAAGGTACTTCCGAAGAAAAAAAATCTTTTTCAGAAAAAATGAAAGATTTGTTTAAGGAGTAAAACTTGTTTAAAAAAATACTTGAAAATAACAGTTTCTTATATTAAAATGTTAAGAACTGATCAGGCAATGGCGGATAGCCATGTGGCCGGGCAAGCAGCAGCAGATAAACGCCTGCGGGACAGTAATATGTTCCTTGTGGGCGTTTTTTTATTATTTTCTCGCCTGCATTTGGATAGAATAAAATAGGATTAAAAATGGAGGTTTTATTTTGGAAGCAAAGAGAAGCAAAGCTGAGGTAAATGAGAAAATTGTTATGAGAGTGTCTGTTAAAACCATGATTGCCAATATCATTTTGTCCGTCGGCAAAGTGGCAGCTGGTATCATTGCCAGTTCCGGCGCTATGATTTCCGACGGTATTCATTCCGCATCAGATGTTCTTAGCACCATTGTTGTAATGATTGGATACAAATTATCTGCCAAAGAATCAGATGAGCATCATCAGTATGGCCATGAGAGGATTGAATGCGTTGCGGCATTGATTCTTGCAGGCATTTTATGTGCAACAGGTATTGTTATTGGTTATGAAGGTGTTTTGAAAATCATACATGCCAATGAATTGAACTTAGCAATGCCAGGAATATTGGCGTTAATTGCGGCAATTGTATCCATTGTTGTAAAGGAAGGTATGTATTGGTATACCAGAGCGGCTGCAAACAAAGTTAAATCAGGGGCTTTGATGGCTGATGCATGGCATCATCGCTCTGATGCTATGTCCTCCATTGGGAGTATGGTTGGTATTATCGGTGCAAGATTAGGTTATCCCATATGTGACCCTTTGGCCAGCGTCATTATCTGTGTTTTTATTGTGAAGGCGGCTTATGATATTTTTATGGATGCAATCAATAAAATGCTGGATACTGCCTGTGACAATGAGACTGTGGAACGCATGCGAGACATTATTCTTTCCCAAGAGGGAGTAACGGGCATCGACCAAATGCAAACACGCTTATTTGGCGCCAGAATCTATGTTGATGTGGAAATTGCTGCCAACAGACATATGACATTAAGTGAGGCACATACCATTGCTGAGCAGGTACATGAAGCGATAGAAAACAATTTTCAAGAAGTTAAGCATTGTATGGTGCATGTGAACCCTGCTGAGGAGGATTTGATAGCGGGGGAATAAATAAAAAGGATTATTCTTCATTTAGGATAATCCTTTTTTTGTGGAACCGCATTCGTATCTGTTTAAATAGATGAATCTTTCATTGCAGATATTATTTCTCTTTTTCTGTGGATTGAATATAAGAAAAATATTTATATGATTAAATAATTATAGTAAAATCATTTACTTTTCGCTCATCCTCAAATAAAAGTCTTTTTAGTTTTTCTAAACCATATTCTAAATCTTCCTTTGTATCCGCAGAGGAAATGGCAATGCGAAGGAATTGCTCCTTTGGGGGCGTTCCCACTAAAAAACGATTTGAGTGAAACAAATGTATTCCTTCTTCCATAGCCAACTGCTCCATAGGCAAATCATAAAGAGCCTGAGGTAGGGGCAGCCAACGGCAAAAGGAGTAAGGTGTAGGGGAGTTGCTGGGGAAATATTGTTCAAAAATCAGATTTCTTTTCAAAGCCAAAGTTTTCTTTTTTTCTATGACTTCCTCTGCGATGCCGGTATGAATCATATATGCCGCAGTTTCAATACTGATTGATGAGGTTTTCACATTGATATTGAAGATACCTCGGGCTATCAGAGCAGTAAAGCGGTGGGGCACAGACATGATTGCAACCCTAAGCCCCGGGCAAATTGACTTTGAAAGGCTGGCAATATAACAGCCTTCTTGGGGGCAGAATGCTGACAGAGGTACATAATCCGGTGGTGCAAGAAATGCATAAATATCATCTTCAATCAGTGTTAGGTGATGGTTTCTGATGATTTTTCCTAAGGCCTCTTTGCGAGGGGTGTCCATTAAGGTTCCTACGGGGTTGCTATAAGTGGGAACGAGATATACACCCTGGATCCCCTGCAAGCGGCATTGCATATCTAAGTCCTCAGGGAGAATGCCTTTTTCATCCCCTTGAATGGGCACAAGCTTGATATTCAGCATGTTGGCAAGCTCTATAAAGTTAGAATAAGTAAAGCGGTCTGTTGCAATTTTATCTCCATGGTGGAATAACGTAATAAGCACAACTGCAAAGGCATTTTGTCCTCCGGTGGTGAAAAAAATATCTTCTGCATGGGGATGCAGCCCAAATTTTGAAAACCACTTTAAAGCGGCACTTTTTTGATAAGGAGAACCGAAGGGAGCACTGTAATCCAAAAGAGAGTCCACTGCACTGTTTGCTAGAACCTTTTTCATTGCTTCTTCTGTATATTGATTCATAAAATCCAACGGCTTTATAATACCGAATTCAATGGTATTTCGATTTGTTTTGGTATCTTGTATGGCGATGGATACACCGGCATTTGGAGATACGAAGGTTCCTCTACCGATAACTGCATATAGAAACCCATTTAACTGACAGAGCTTGAAGGCTTTTGTAACAGTGCTTAAATTGATATCCAAATAGTCTGCAAGCTCCCTTTGGGGAGGTAGCTTTGTATGTGGTTCCAGCGTACCATCTTTGATATCTTGCTCCAACAGCTTTGCCAAAGAAAGATATAATGGCTGTGTTAATTTTGACTTTTCCGGTTTCCAAGACATAGGGTAATTTTCAAAAGAATTAACAGGCATGCTTTTTCTCCTTTTTTGTACGACATACAATTTACTGCTTGAAGCCATACAATATGCAAATTATAATTGCATTATAGATGCATTTATACAAATTATCAAGGAGAGGAGCGATATTTATGAAATATTTCGTTGTAGATGCCTTTGCGGAAAATGTATTTGGGGGAAATCCTGCAGGAGTCTGTGTGCTGGAGGAGTCATTGTCAAAAGAAATGATGCAGAGTATTGCAGCAGAGAACAATTTATCGGAAACGGCATTTGTTTACAAAAGAGAATTGGGAAAATATGATTTAAAGTGGTTTACACCAAAAGTGGAGATTAACCTTTGCGGTCATGCGACCTTAGGAGCTGCCTTTGTCGTTGCAAATTTTATTGATACAGAAGTTACAAAAATGGAGTTTTCCACATTAAGCGGTATTCTAACTGTGACGAAAAGTGGAGACTTGCTTGAAATGGATTTCCCGAGCTGGGTGCCTAAGGAAATCAAGGTGACAGAAGAGATGGAAAAAGCCATTGGCGCAAAGCCTCTTGAGGCATACTTATCCAGAGATTTAATTTTGTTGTTGGAGGATGAAAAAAGTGTATTAGATTTAAAGCCAGATTTTGATAAAGTAGAAAA
>JAEZPX010000121.1 GCA_023413275.1 Bacillota bacterium
ATGTGGAGCAAATGCCTGCCAAACCTCAAAAGAGGTAATTGCAAACAGCGACGTAGTGATTCTTGGCGTTAAGCCTAATGTACTATCGGTTCTTTTGCCGGAGCTTAAATCGGATTTTCAGGAGAAAAAGCCTCTGATTGTTTCTATCGCCGCAGGAAAGACCTTAGAATATCTGGCACAGTTTTTTCCTGAAGGGACACCCATTGTTAGGGTGATGCCAAATATTAATGCAAAAATTGGCGCCTCTACCACCGGTCTTTGTGTAAATCAATTTGTAAGGCCTGAGCAGAAGCAGTTGGTGAGAGAAATTTTTGAGACAATAGGCACAGTTGGGGAAATAGAAGAAAGTCAATTTTCTATTTTCAGCGTAATTGGCGGTGCATCGGTAGCCTTTGCATACTTATACATGGATGCCTTGGCTCATGCTGCCCTTAAGGCGGGAATGCCCAAAAAACAAGCATTACAGCTTACTGCCGAAACGGTTTTAGGTAGTGCCAAAATGGTTCTGGAAAGTGGAGAAGCACCATGGCCGTTGATTGATCAGGTATGTTCCCCAGGGGGAACTACCATTGAGGGGGTTACTGCATTGCAAGGGGGGGGCTTTGAGTCTGTATTGGTAAAAGCCTTTGATGCAGTTCTGGCAAAGGATAAGGCAATCGGCGAGAAAAAATAAAGAAATATGTTTGTGTCATAGCTATCTAGATTTTACTAATGCTCTTTTCTCAAAGAAGTTTTGAAATATAAAGGTTTCATTTAAGTACAGCCATCATTTTGCAAGATAGTTTCTATTTTCCCATTCTATAACATAAGAATATATAGGATAAAATCAAAAAGGGGAATTGAAATGTATCCAAATAATTTGCAAAGTAATATGAGAAATACCATGAGAAAGCCCATGAACCGAATGCCTGATATTACTGATTGTGGCCCTCAGCCTTTTGTGGTCAATATTGATAAAGTAACAAAACAGAATCAGAATTATCGTACGGCACTGTGGACGGGAAATCATCTACAGCTAACATTAATGAGTATTCCTTCCGGCGGAGACATTGGGTTGGAAATGCATCCCGATGTGGATCAATTTATACGTGTTGAGGACGGAACAGGCATTGTTCAAATGGGGAACAGTAAGGATAAACTGGATTATCAGCGTAATTTAGATAATCAGTATGCAATTTTTGTTCCTGCGGGAACCTGGCATAATGTGATTAATAATGGCAATAAACCGTTAAAGGTATATACAATTTATGCGCCGCCTCATCACCCCAAGGGAACAGTCCAAGCTACAAAGCAAGATGCCCAGAAAAGTCATGATTAATGATGGGGATTAAGAGGGTAATTCCATAGATTAAACAAAACCGCAGATACCTTTTTTGGTAGACTGCGGTTTTTTTGAGAATATCTAGAAGAAGCATGCAAATTTATCAAACTTCCAAGCATCATTCTCTTTGATCAAAACAAAGGTATAATCCTGTGTGGTAAAGTCATCGATATTTTTGGGTGCTGTGAAAAAGGGTTCATCCTCATAAGCCTCCTGGGTCTTTGAATAATAAGCGGTAGCAATGAAGGTAACTTCATTCTCCGTTTGCTGAGGGGAATGGAATACATGCCCTGCATAAAGGATATTTGAACCTCTGCCTGCATCCAATAAATATAAAGCTCCATCTTCACCTTTTATAAATCTTGAAGGATCATTGTCCAAAACGGTTTTATTTATAAAATCCTCTGTAAAATATTTTGAGAGATGTTCAATAAAGGCGTCATAAGAATCAAAGGCCGGTTCATCCACTTTATAATAAGACAAATTTCCCTTAGTAATTGTTTGATTTACATCACAATGGAAGTTACCAAACACAATTTTGGTGTAAATTTCGTCTGCACCCTGATATAGCGTTTTAAAAGTATCATCTAAGGGAGGTAATCCGTCTTGAGAACTGCTGGCCTCCAAAGATTGGGGAACTGGGCTTGGAGAAGCCGAAGAAGCTCCTTTACAACTTGATAAAATCAAAGAAAAAAGTAGGAGGAACACCATTAAGATACTTTGTTTTGCTTTCATAAAAGGACACCTTTCTTTTTAGTATTATGTTTTTTTTATTAGTATAACATGGTTTATTATTTTCATTAGGTGTTTAGGAAGATTGACAAAAACAATTAAGAAATAAGTTATTATTCAGGCACAGAGAATGAGAGTTATTTCGATTGTAAATGAGATAGATGAGAAATAGAGAGCAAAGTCTTTTTGAAACTACAAATGGGAATGATTTTGAAGATGTTTTTCTACCGTTAATCGGAAAAAGGTCAATTTTTGGTTGTAAAATCCCAAAGTGGTATCAAGAAAAAGACAATGAGTGATTCTTTGGTCTTTAAAAGTATGGAACTGTAATTTATCTTAATTTGCTTTTGGGTTTGTCTTTTGGTAATGTATAAAAGGAAGGCAAAGCCGATAATAACAGACCTAATTTTCTGACATAAAAGAGTGATGACTCAGTGCAATAGATTAGGATTAGGGGAGGCCTTTCAGTTTAATTAGAAATCGGTGAATGGTATGGCTGAAATTTTATATTTGCAAGTAAATATTGTGGGAATGATGATTATATTTATTATGATCAGAAATCAGCAGACGATTGAAAACGGAACGGATAGACAAAAGGCGTTTCGTTATTTGAATTATTCTGTATTATTTGTGTTAATTTTGGATTCTGCTATGTGGTGTATTGATGGAAAACAATTTTTGTTTTTTAAGGAGATTTATTGGTGTTTAGCCAGCATTTATTATTTTTTTCATTGTTTTGTTGGGTTTATGTGGTATGTATACATATCTAAATTTTTTTACCAATGGAAAAAGAAAAGTAAATGGTTACTGTTTTTTATGCATATTCCCATGTTATTGAATACCTTTTTTATACTATTAAATCTCAAATATCCTTTATATTTTACCATTGGGGAAGATGTCATTTATGCCAGAGAGGGATATTTTATGATATCGTTTCTTGTGGTAATACCCTATATTGTAGTGCCCTTTCTGCAGTGCCTGAGGTTTTATCGCACCTCTGATAATATTCTGGAGCGGAAAGACTGCGCCTTGATTTTGAAGATACAAATATTGCCGGTGATAGGCATCATCATCCAGGTTTTAATATATGGAATATCACTGATATGGATTTGTCAGGTGTTGGCACTACTCTGCTTTTTTATTAATTTTCAAAATAAAATTATCTCTATGGATCCTTTGACCCAGTTGAATAACCGGTATCAGTTTAATGTATGTCTGGAGAGCATTGATAAGGGCTTAACCAAGGGAGAGATGAATTCCATTATTTTTATTGATATAGACAAATTCAAGGGGATTAATGACCGTTTTGGACATGTATTTGGAGATAGAATCCTGATTCAGGTATCAAATATTTTAGTGAGAGCGTGCAAAGGAAATGAGACCATTGTGGGTCGCTTCGGCGGGGACGAGTTCTATATATTCTGTAAGCAATTAGCAAAGGATAAAATTATCGGACGGATAAACCGTTTTGTTCAGGAATATAATGCTGGGGATGTGGATGGAGCCGAATTATCTTTGAGCATCGGTTCATCAGATTTTCATGGGACGGAACGAAAGACACTGGAGGATATCTTGGAGCTTGCAGATAAAGCCATGTACAAAAATAAGATAAAATAGAGACTTGCTTACACTGATCTGGAAAAGGTGAGCCACAACCGTTAAAAAAGGGAGCCGATAATCGGCTCCCTGCAAGCCCCCACTGCATTGGGGGCTTATTTTTATGATAAAAATTGTAAGGTGAAATACACTTCTCTTCTCTTTTTTGTTACAGATTAATCTTGTTCTGCCATCTTCTTATAGGACTTATATTTTTCTTTTGCTTGTTCGGCGGCTTCTTTGAGCAGAACTTTTGCTGTTTCTGGGAAGGTGCGAACCAAAGAGGAATAACGAACCTCACCCATAATAAAGTCGTTATAATCCATGGTTGGCTCTTTGGAATCTAAAATGAACGGATTTTTACCTTCCTTTTTCAACTCTGGATTATAGCGATACAGGAACCAATAGCCTGCATCTACTGCCATTTTGCTTTCAACTTGAGCATTTGCCATACCCTTTGTAATGCCATGGTTAATACATGGAGCATACGCAATAATCAGGGATGGACCTTTATATGCTTCTGCCTCTTTCATTGCTTTAATCAGCTGTGCAGGGTTAGCACCCATAGCAACCTGAGCAACGTAGATATAACCGTAGCTCATTGCCAACAGGCCTAAATCCTTCTTCACTGTGGGTTTACCGCCAGCGGCAAACTGGGCAACTGCACCAATAGGGGTCGCCTTGGAGGACTGACCGCCTGTATTGGAATATACTTCAGTATCTACCACCAATACGTTTACGTCTGCCCCTGAAGCCAATACGTGGTCTAAACCACCATAACCAATGTCGTATGCCCAGCCATCACCGCCGTACATCCACATGGATTTCTTTGCAAGATGCTCTTTGTTATCCAAGAGGAACGCCTTCAACTCTGTACCTTCAGCAGGAACGGCTGCCTTTTCCAGAGCCGCAATTAAGGCTTTCGTATCCTCTTTGCTTCTGTGACCATCTTCATAGTGTTCAAACCAAACCTTTGCGGCGGTTTGTAAAGCTTCATCCTTACTAAGCTCTAATAATTCTTTCAACTGCATTGCACAGCGTTCTCTTTGCTGTTCAACAGCCAAAACCATACCTAAAGAGAACTGAGCATTGTTTTCAAATAGAGAGTTGCTCCATGCAGGGCCCCAGCCATCCTTATTTGTTGTATAAGGCACACAGGGAGCAGCAGCACCCCAAGCTTGGGTGCAGCCTGTTGCATTGGCAAGATACATTCTGTCGCCGTAGAGCTGTGTCATAAGCTTTGCATAAGGGGTTTCTCCACAGCCGGCACAAGCACCGGAGAACTCCAGTAAAGGCTGTTCAAACTGACTGCCTTTTACAGTATATTTATCCAGAGGATTTTCTTTATAGGAAAGAGACAAGGAGTAATCCCAATTTGTCATTTCACCCAACTGAGAATCCAAAGGTTTCATGGTTAATGCTTTTTCCTTTGCGGGACACGCAACAACACATGCACCACAGCCCTGACAATCCAGAGGATCTATCTGAATGCGGTATTGATAATTTGCTATCTCTCCAGCGCCGTTAGCCTTTTTTGTTTCATAGCCAAAGGGTGCATTTTTTGCTTCTTCCTCAGTTAAAAGGAAAGGGCGGATGCAAGCGTGAGGGCAAACATAGGAGCACTGATTACACTGAATACAGTTGCTGATATTCCATTCAGGTACATCAATGGCAACACCACGCTTTTCGTAAGCGGAGGTTCCCAAAGGTGCGGTGCCGTCTTCTCTGCCTAAGAATACGGATACAGGCAGAGTATCTCCCTTTTGTGCATTCATAGGAATCAAAAGCTTCTCAATATATTCTGGTAGAATACGTTTCAAATCTTCTTTATTCACTTCTGTCGCATTTTTCCAGCTTTCAGGTACTTCTATTTTCACTAATCCACTTAAGCCTGCATCTACAGCGGCATAGTTCATGTTGACAATCTTCTCGCCTTTTTTACCATAGGATTTCTCAATTGCGGCTTTCATATAGCCAAGGGCATCCTCTGCAGGAATGATGTTTGCCAACTTAAAGAAAGCAGATTGCAACACGCTATTTGTTCTGTTGCCAAGACCGATTTCACGACAAATTTCCACGGCATCAATGGTATAGAAAGAGATATTGTTGTTGGCAATATATTTCTTTACATCAGCGGGCAGGTGTGCATCCAGTTCTTCGGGTTTCCAACCGCAATTTAAAAGGAAGGTACCACCGGGTTTGATTTCGGAAACAATATCGTACTTGCTTATGTAAGACTGCTGATGGCAAGCAACAAAGTCTGCCTTAAATACCAAATAGCTGGAGCGAATAGGCACATTACCAAAACGCAAATGGCTTTTTGTAATGCCGCCTGATTTTTTAGTGTCATATTCAAAGTATGCCTGCGCATATTTATCGGTATGGTCACCAATGATTTTAATGGAGTTTTTGTTGGCACCAACGGTACCATCGGAGCCAAGGCCCCAGAATTTACAAGCGATGGTAGATGCATCCGTTACCTCAGGTTCTGCACCTACGGTGAGGGAGGTCATGCTGACATCATCATTAATACCCACAGTAAAGTGATTTTTCCGTGCACCCTTCATGTTGTCAAATACAGAGACAATTTGAGCAGGGGTTACATCCTTTGAGGAAAGACCATATCTTCCTGCAAGGACTAAGGGCATTTTGCCTTTTTCCATCAAAGCGGAACAAACGTCTTCGTAAAGAGGTTCGCCCAAAGCACCGGGTTCTTTGGTTCTATCCATAACAGTAATGATTTTTGCGCTTTCAGGCAGAGCCGCCATAAAATGCTCCATGGAGAAGGGGCGGTACAGATGAATTTGCAAGAAACCAACTTTTTCGCCTTTTTCATTCAGATGTTCTACAACCTCTTGAATGGCACCGGAAACAGAACCCATAGCAATAATCACATGCTCTGCATCAGCCGCACCAAAATAGTTAAACAGCTTGTAGTTTCTGCCTGTGATTTCATTGATTTGGTTCATGTATGCTTCCACAATAGCAGGAAGGTTCTTATAAAAAGGAGAACATGCTTCTCTGTTTTGGAAGAAAACGTCGGGATTTTGTACGATAGAGCGCTGTACAGGGCGTTCAGGATTCAATGCGTTTTTACGGAATTTGCGAAGGGCATCCTGATCCATCAATTTTCCGATTTTTTCATAATCCATAACTTCAATTTTTTGCAGCTCATGGGAGGTGCGGAAGCCATCGAAGAAATGAATAAAGGGAACACTGCCTTTAATTGCCGCTAAATGGGCAACACCACCCAAATCCATAACTTCCTGAACGGAAGCGGAGGAGAGCATAGCACAGCCGATTTGACGACAGCTCATAACGTCGGAATGGTCGCCGAAAATGGAGAAGGCATGGGTACCAACGGTTCTTGAGCTAACGTGAAATACGCCGGGCTTTAATTGCCCTGCAATACGATACATCGGTGGAATCATTAATAAAAGCCCTTGAGAGGCAGTATAAGTTGTTGTCAGCGTGCCTGCTTCCAATGCACCATGCATTGCGCCTGCCGCACCTGCTTCAGATTCCATTTCAACCAAGCGAACGGTTTGGCCGAAAAGATTCTTTTTGCCATTAGCCGCCCAAGTATCAACATGCTCAGCCATAGGGGAGGAAGGTGTAATGGGATAGATGGTTGCAACTTCTGTAAAAGCGTAAGAAATATACGCAGCAGCTTCGTTACCATCCATAGTTTTCATGATTTTTGCGCTCATGAGTAGGCTCCTTTCATATACAGTATACAAGATACAATTAAAATACGACCTGCATCCAGCTTGGCTGGTACAGGTTAGAAAAACTTTGCTAAGCTGATGATAATGAATATAAATATCATTGTCAATATTTCACCAATATTATTTATTGGAAAACCTATTAAATCCGTACCAAAAGCATTTTTTTGTTTATTTTTACTATATAGTAATTGTATTGAATTAAAAACATATATAATTATATTAAAATAGAAAATTATTTATGATTTTATATTCCAAAAAATAGCAGATAAAAAGGTCTTAAAATTGTATAAAAATATATACAATTTCTATTTTTCAGAAAAAAGGGGTGGTAGCTGTGAAAGATAGGGTATTTAAAAAAACACAAATTGGTGAAATTGTATGACAAGAAATACATAAACAAGGCAAAAAAGGGGGATATCATATGAAAATCGCAGCAGTTCGCTTTTTAGAAAAAGAAGAACGGGTCACACTACCTTGTTGGACGAATCTTTTGACGGAAAAACTACGAAATAAATACATTCTTACAAAAAAGCCCTTTATGATTGAAGAAAAAGAGGGCATATTACAAGGGATTTTATCTGTTTCAGATGGTCAAGGTTTGTCTGTACCTTGGAGAAACAAAGCGGAAGAATTGGCAAAAACTTTAGCGGCAGAGGGCGCAGGCATTATTGTCACACCCAGTGAAGGGGAATTTCCTCAGAACATTTTGCCTATTGCCAAAGGGCGAATTTTGGCGGCATTGTTTGCCTTTGACGGTGCGGCGGAAGCTCTGCGGCGGCAGGGTAAAAACCCTGAGGAGGCACATTTTTTGATTTCCGGTACAGATTTGGAAATGTTGCCCTTGGTTTTGGCGGGAATGGGAGATTATGTGAATCATCTTTCGTTTTTTGCAGATACTATGGGAGAGTTAGAGGAAATTCAGGAGGAGCTGTTTGAAGAAAAAGGCTTGCGCACCGAGGTGTTTTCCTCCCCCAAAAACCCATTGTTTTCAGAGGCGGATGCTATTATTGTTTGTGGCATGGAGCAAACGGGTTATGAACACATTATAAAGAGATATGCAGTTTTTATTGATGCTGTAGGCAATCGTCCCGTTTTCCGCAAGCTTTTACAAAGGCGTTGGGATTCAGCAGCGGCAGAGGGATTTTATTTTACCTATGCAGGACAGCAGATGGAGGGAAGATGGGCTGAGGCATGGGCGTTTACACAGAACATGGATTTTCAAGGATTTTGGCTGGATCATTATCCCCCTGAAAAAGCAAAAGAGGTTTTTCAAACGTTAAAAGAGAGTGATTTTTCTGTTTGTGGGTTTTCAGCCTTGGGTAAGCGGGTGAAGATTGGCAAAATCAAAGAGGATTTGGACAATTTGGGGGATTAACATTGACACCCTTCTTTAAGTATTATATAATTTATCAATGAATTTTGAGGGTCAAGGCCCTCTTTTTTCCTTGTTTGTGCGATTTTGACAAGGAAAAGCAAAAAAAGCGGAGAGTTCCGGGAAAAAGGAGATGACAACGACCATGGCGGAAAAAAAGGTTGTTTTGACTTATGATGGTTTGAAAAAGCTGGAGGAAGAGCTTGAAAATTTGAAAACTGTCAAAAGAAAAGAAGTAGCAGAAAAGATTAAAGAAGCAAGAGGACAGGGAGACTTGTCTGAAAATGCGGAGTATGATGCTGCAAAGGAAGAACAGGCTGAAATTGAAGCAAGAATTGTTGTTCTTGAAAAAATGTTGCGTAATGCAGAGGTCATTGACGATGAAGAAGTATCCAACGAGGTGGTAAGCCTTGGTTCAACGATAGAGCTTCACGATATAGAATTTGATGAGATTATGACCTATACCATTGTTGGTTCCGCGGAAGCAGACCCCATGAATGGACGCATTTCCAATGAGTCTCCCGTAGGGATGGCTCTTTTGGGGCATTCCACCGGTGAAAGAATCAGCATTGAAACACCCGATGGTGAGGCTGTTTTTGAAATAGTATCGATTAAAAGATAAAAATTATAAGGTTGGCAGAATACAAAGGCCAAAAGGGAATGGAGGAAGAAACGTGGCAGAGCAAAACGAAAACGTACAGGAGAAGGAATTAACCCAGCAGGAGCTGAGTGAGCAGATTCTCATCCGTCGTGATAAACTGGCACAATTACAGGCAGAGGGGAAGGATCCTTTTGCAATTGTAAAATTTGATGTAACCCATCACAGCAACGAAATCAGAGATACCTTCGAAGAGTTGGAAAACAAGGATGTGGCAATTGCTGGCCGCTTGATGAGCAAACGTATTATGGGGAAGGCATCCTTTTGCAATATTCAGGATCGTAACGGCAATATGCAGTCCTATGTGAGCCGTAACGATATTGGAGATGAGGAATATGCCGCTTTTAAAAAGTTTGACATAGGCGACATTGTGGGTATCAAAGGCTTTGTTTTCCGTACAAAGACAGGGGAAATATCTGTGCATGCTAAGGAGGTTACTCTTCTTTCCAAAAGCTTGCAGGTTCTGCCAGAGAAGTTCCATGGCTTAAAGGATCAGGAAATGCGTTATCGCCAAAGATATATGGACTTGATTGTAAACCCTGAGGTAAGGGATACTTTTATTAAGCGTTCTAAAATTATAAGCGAAATCAGAAGATTTTTAGATGGAAAGGGCTTTTTGGAAGTGGAAACCCCTGTATTACAGACCATTGCAGGCGGTGCATCAGCAAGACCTTTCATCACACATCATAATACATTGGATATTGATATGTATTGCCGCATTGCCCTTGAACTGCCCTTAAAGCGCCTGATTGTAGGTGGTTTTGAAAGAGTTTATGAAATCGGTCGTGTATTCCGTAACGAAGGGATTTCTGTAAGACATAACCCTGAATTTACATTGATGGAGCTGTATCAGGCGTATACAGACTATAATGGCATGATGGATATTACTGAGGAAATGTTCCGCACCGTCGCACAAAATGTTCTGGGTGGAACAAAGGTTCAGTATGGTGGTCACGAATTGGATTTGGGTCAGCCCTTTGCAAGAAAAACTATGGTTTCTTTGGTAAAGGAATATACCGGTGTAGACTTTGATGCAGTAAAGGATACCGAGGAAGCAAAGGCATTGGCCAAGGAGCGTCATATTGCTTTTGAGGATCGTCATGTAAAGGGCGACATTCTGTTACTGTTCTTTGAAGAATTTGTAGAAAAGAATTTGGTTCAGCCTACATTTGTTATTGACTACCCCGTTGAGGTGTCTCCATTGACAAAGAGAAAGCCTGAGAACCCTGATTATACAGACCGTTTTGAATTATTCATCGTAGGCCGTGAATATGCAAATGCATATTCCGAGCTGAATGACCCCATTGACCAGCGTGGACGTTTTGAATATCAGGAAATGTTGCGTGAAGCTGGGGACGACGAAGCCAATATGATTGATGAGGATTTCTTAACTGCATTGGAATATGGTATGCCTCCTACCGGTGGTTTGGGTGTAGGTATTGACCGTTTCGTTATGCTGTTGACGGAAGCAGTTTCTATTAGGGACGTAATCTTATTCCCTACAATGAGACCCCTTGATAAATAATATGAAAATGAAAAGCGCGGACATCGAAAACTCATGATTTCCGTGCTTTTTTTGTACCTTTTCCTCGAAACACAGCTTAACTAAAGATGTTTCAGCGCTTTCTTTTTTAGTTGTGGGATTCTCAATCTCCCGTGGAGTGTCACGAGTATCTGCTTGATTTTGTGGAATATTAAATATCAAGAAAAACAAATATTAAAGTATAAAACATTTAGGATTAGTTTTTTTTCTATCATTTCTTTTTCATAGACTTTGTTTCACAATTTCTATGGATTTATGCTATAATAGATACAATGGAAAAAAAGGACTTAATAAGTCTTTTATTCATGGCTTTCTTAAAAGAAATAGGAAATCAAAGAACTTGGATTGGTTTTCATTTTACAATCTTTTTTAAACTGAAGAGGAGTTGGATTTTCAGGTTTTATATGCAAGCTTGAAGGCCTTGAAGGCATAAAAAACAGAGTCTTTTCTAAGAATCTATTTTTCAGTGTCAGAAACTTGGACGAGTATTTTTCTCTTATTTTTAAGAATTTATGGCACGTTAATATGATATAATGGAAATAGTGTCATATTTCCAAGGGGTAGGGTGTGTATATGGAGGCATTAAAAGGTGTATTTGATAATTTGGGAGTAACTGGATTTGTTCGGCCTTCTATTGGCTTTTCAGATATTTTAGATATTCTGATTGTTGCCTATATTATTTATAAAATAATATTTTGGATTAAAGAAACAAGAGCATGGGTGTTGTTTAAAGGTATATTGGTCATTCTTGCCTTGGCAGCCATTGCTGCCATTTTGCAGCTGCATACAATTATCTGGATATTGTCAAACACCATCTCTGTTGGTATTATTGCAGTGATTGTTGTGTTTCAGCCAGAGCTTAGAAAAGCTTTGGAACAGCTGGGAAAAGGGCGATTTTTTTCGTATTTCATACGTACTGATGAGGAAGACAGCCAGAAGGCTTCCACCAGAACAGTGGATGAAATCATCAAGGCTGCAGATAAAATGGGAGCGGTAAAGACCGGTGCCCTAATTCTGATTGAGCAGGAGGTGCCCTTGGGGGATTTGGAGAGAACCGGGATTCCCATTGATGCATTAATATCCAGTCAGTTATTAATCAATATATTTGAGCATAACACGCCGTTGCATGACGGTGCTGTAATTATACGCAGGAATCGGGTTGCGGCAGCCACCTGCTTTTTGCCTTTAACCGACAGCAATGAAATCAGCATGGAATTGGGCACAAGACATCGGGCAGCCATTGGTGCCAGTGAGGTTTCAGACGCTTATGTTATTGTTGTGTCTGAGGAAACAGGGTCTATTTCCGTGGCTAGAGGTGGTGTTCTTTACCGGGATTTAACTGCTGATCAATTGAGAACAATGCTTTCACAAACCAAGAAAGTTGGCAAGAAGAAACTCTCTTTTTGGAAAGGAAGGCAGGATAAATGAAAAAATTTCAAGAAACACTGATGAAAGACTTGGGATGGAAGCTGCTCTCCATAGGCATCGCCACAATTATGTGGTTCATGGTAATTAATATCAATCAGCCTGTTGACACAAGAACCTATTCCAAGTATATTACATTAGACAATATGGAGGTCTTGTCGGATCGAGGACTGACGGCAAGAAATGCGGAAGATATTGCCGCAACAAAGGTGAATATTAAAATCAAGGCACAGCGAACCTCCTTGGACCGCTTAAACCAGTCTAACGATTGGCTTCAAGTTTCCGTGGACTTTTCCGGGCTGCAAAATGCTATGGCGGGAGACACGGTTTCCTTGCCTGTGAAGGTAGAAATGCTTGGGGGATATAGTGGATATACCATTGTGAGTAAGGCCCCTGCAAATATTCAAGTGAGCATCGAAAGGTTAGCAAGTAAGGAGCTTCCTATTGAAATCACGTTAAATGGAGAGCTATCCAAGAATGCTTTATACTCTGCCCCTGTTTTGAGTGCAGATACTGTTTGGGTGAAGGGACCTGCTTCAGCAGTAGAGCGGGTTACAACAGTACGAGGCGTCATTAATGCCCAAGATGTTCAAGGGGATGTGCAGCTGAATGCTAAGCTGGTTCCTTATGATTCCCATGGAACACAAGTGAAGGGTGTGAAGCTAGGCACATCTGAAGTCACAGTGATTTATGGTGCACTGGGTTTAAAATCCATTCCCATTAAGGTGAATATTTCCGGTACCCCTGCTGATGGTTTTGAATTGGGGGAAACAACTTGCACCCCTCAAACAATAGAAGTGGTTGCAAACCCTGAAATTTTGAGTGATTTTATCTATCTTCAATTGCCGGATATTGATATTTCAGGAAGCAACACAACCTTGCGAAAGAGCTTTGCTGTGGCGGATTATCTTCCTGAGGGAATTGCCATTAAAGATGGTAGCAGCCCAACCATACAGGTAAATGTGCAGGTATTGGCTGCTAACAGCCGTGAGATTGTGGTTCGTTCAAATCAGCTTACCGTACTAAAAGGTGAAAGTGGAATGAGCTATGAAATCAGCGGCAGTGCCAAAGTTGTGATAACAGGTGAGGAAACATTGATTAACAATATAGATGAGAGTACCCTTACGGGTACTGTGGATGTAAGCGGACTTTCTGTGGGACACCACAAGGTGGCGATTACCTTGAATCTAGCGGATGGCATCACGGCTGGGTATGCATCTATTGATGTTGTAATTTCCCAAGAAGGGGACACGTCCGATAGCGAATCATGATTTTTTGGAGGAAATTTAAATGGGTAGATTATTTGGTACTGATGGTGTTAGAGGTGTTGCCAATACGGAGTTGACCGGGGAGATGGCATATCAGCTTGGTCGGGCTGGGGCATATGTTTTAACGAAGGAAAAGAAGCATGCGCCTCGTATTTTGGTGGCAATGGATACACGAATCAGTGGTGATATGCTGGAGTCTGCTTTGGTTGCAGGAATTTGCTCTGTTGGTGCCCATGCGGTGATTGCGGGGGTAATTCCCACTCCTGCTGTGGCATATTTGGTGCGTCATTATCGTTTGGACGCAGGGGTAATGATTTCTGCTTCCCATAATCCTGTTGAATATAATGGGATTAAGTTTTTTAGTGATCAGGGTTATAAATTGAGTGACGAATTAGAAGATGAAATAGAGGATATTGTTTTAAGCCGTATGGAGGTTTTGCCTTGCCCCACAGGGAGTGGAATAGGTACCAGAGGATATGCTGAAGAAGCACTGGATGATTACATTACATTCCTTAGAAATAGCACTAAAGATCGTTTTCAGGGGATAAAGGTGGCGCTGGATTGTGCCAATGGAGCTGCTTATAAAGCGGCACCGATTACGATGCTTGAGTTGGGAGCCCAGCTTTGCATCATACATAATGAGCCTGATGGAACGAATATTAATGATAAGTGCGGTTCAACCCATATGGAGGATTTGGTGGCATTGGTAAAGGAAAATGGCGCTGATATTGGATTTGCCTTTGATGGGGATGCAGACCGTTGCTTGGCGGTGGATGAAAATGGCCAGCTGATTGACGGAGATAAAATTCTGGCTATTTGCGGATGTGATATGAAGGCAAGGGGAGAATTGAAAAAAGACACCATTGTTGGTACGGTGATGTCTAACCTTGGACTGACAATGATGGGGCGTGAAAACCAAATATCAGTTTTACAAACAAATGTTGGTGACAGGTATGTACTGGAAAGTATGCTGGCAGATGGCTATAACTTAGGGGGAGAACAATCAGGACATATTATTTTTCTTGATTACAACTCAACGGGGGATGGCGTACTAACTGCAATTCAGCTTTTATCCGTCATGAATCGCAGTGGAAAAAAAGCCTCTGAATTGGCAAAAACCATGGAGGTAATGCCCCAGGTGCTGGTGAATGCACGGGTAAACAATGCCCGAAAGAATGAATATATGGAGGTTCCTGAAATTAAAGCTGCGATTGAGGCTTTGCAGGATCAATTTTCTTCTGATGGAAGAGTACTGATTCGCACTTCTGGCACGGAGCCTTTGGTAAGAGTTATGATTGAAGGCAAGGACAAAGAAGCAATGGAAAAGGAAGCCATGAAGTTAGCAGCTTTCATTGAGGAAAAACTTCAATAAAAAAATTCCCCTGCTATGGTATAAAACTACTTGACTGTAGCAGGGGATACGCATAAAATAGAAAAGGACTGTTTTAAGAGTCTCTTAGCTATCTATTTTTCTATTTTATAATATGTCTCAGTAGCTCAGTTGGATAGAGCGTCCCCCTCCTAAGGGGAAGGCCGCAGGTTCGACTCCTGTCTGGGACATCAAATTAAAGTCATGTATGAGAACCTGAACCCATACATGACTTTTTGTTTTATCGGTGCTAAAATCAAGAAGTATACACATTATTTATATAATTACAGATTGATGGATAAAAATCGGGAAAGAGTGATTGTATGAAAGTACGTGAAGTACATGAAAAATTTGGGGATGGGATTTTATATTCAGTTCCTAAAGAAAAAAGCAAAGTGGTAATTACCATATCCGGCAGCGAAGGAGGGCTGGAGCATGCCGGAAAACTTGCACATTTCCTGCAAAATAACGGTATCCCGGCACTGGCACTTGGATTATTTAAAACAAAACACTCACAGCGAAATCTTGTTAGTATACCGCTTGAGAGAATTTATGATGCCATCGTTTGGCTTCAGAAAAACGGTTATCATAATATTGCGGTAGAGGGTGTCTCGAAAGGCGCAGAATACGCACTGGCAGCAGCCATTGAATTTCCTCAACTGTCTTGTGTGATTGTAAAAACGCCGTCTTGGTTTTATAGCGAAGGAATGATTTCAAAGAGACCTTCCGGTACATCCTGTTGGAGTTATCAAGGTGAAGATATTCCTTTTACGCCGTATAAAACAAGAGAATTTAATTTGCTGAAAATGATGTGGAAAGCCAAAGAATATAATATTCTTGAAGTAAATTCGGAAAAAACAGTTCTTCCGGAATCAGTAATTCCAATTGAGAACATTAAAGCGCCAATTTTAATGTTCTCCACTTCTGCAGACACGATATGGCCTTCAAAAGAGAGCTGTGAAAAATTGGAGGAGAGATTAAGCAAAAATGACTTTTTATATCCATACCGCCATATTTGTTTTGAGCACATGAGCCATATGATGCTTGAATACTGCGGTTCTCAAATAAAATGGTTTATTAAGTCTGAAAAGCAATATCCGGAAGAATGCGCAAGAGAACGAAAAGCTATGGGAGATATTTGTGTTGACTGGATTAAAAACACCTGGAACCCGACAGATAAAAAGGAAACAGAGAGTTAATAATTTTCGGTTTGCAACTTAAGATTATGAGCATAACAGGAAGCACCTTGATTATATTGTTTGATGAAATGATAGTTCAAATCCTCATCTGAAAACAGGATGTTATCCAGATTTGACGTGGCTCGCATAAAGGGTTGAAAATTCAAGAATTCTTGAGTTTCAACCCTTTTTAATTGCCTTAAGGCTTTGCTAGCAGAAGATGAATTAATTTCTATTGATTTTTGTAAGGGTAAGTTTAAAAGACGTTTCTGGTGAATAATTTGAAGATGTTTTAAGTTGAAATTGCTTACCTCAATTTTTCTTTAACCCTAATGCTATTAAAAAAACATTGAAATCACTTTACCTATATTTAATTAGCTATTGATATAGCATAATATGTATCTTTTTCGTGTAATAGAAATTTTCCATAATCATATCCACCAGATATACCGTCCCATTGAGGGGGAATTAAAATGTTTCCAGCATTATCTAGTAAGCCAA
>JAEZPX010000139.1 GCA_023413275.1 Bacillota bacterium
GACAACCACGGTGTTTGCATATCCAGCAATACAGGTATATGTGGATGGACAGGGGATATCTTTTGATCAACCCCCAGTCATCGTTGAGGATCGTACTTTGGTGCCTATGCGGGCAATTTTCCAAGCCTTGGGCAGTGAGGTTGCTTGGTCTGAATCAGACCAAACCATCACCTCTACGAAAAATGGAGATACCGTTAAGTTGAAAATCGGCGATTCAGGTCTTTATAAAAACGGACAACTGAAATATACCATGGCAGTACCCGCCCGAATTATGAACGGGCGAACCTTAGTGCCTTTGCGTGCAGTTGCTGAGGCATTTGATGCACAAGTAGGATGGGATCCTCAAGGGTATGTGGTGACGGTGAATTCTTCTCAAGCCGAAGCAGAAAATAGTAATACCACTACAGTAAAGGCGGATGATGGAACTGTTGTTTTATCCTTCCGTATGGATATTCCGAAAAGCAAAGGAAATTATGCAAGTCAAATGGAAAAAACGTTGAATGAAGAGGCCAAAGCTTTAGCCAAGGCTTATGTTGATACATATGGGAATAAAGCCAAAACAGAGTATGACACTGCCAAGGCTAAGGGTACATCCTTCTCCCCTTATTACTATGTGGGTTCTTATGAAATAACAAGGGAAGACAGTAAATTTGTATCCTTCTATGGGACAAGCACCCAATATACAGGTGAATTGCAGGGACAAAGAGGCTGTACCTCCCATACATTTTCAGCGAAAAATGGAAATGAACTTGCTCTTTCTGACATAATAGGGGATAGTGAAAAGGAACTTCAAGCATTTTGGATGACCTCCTTTGGTGCCCTCATTGATGAGAAGCCAACTAATTTCTATTCTAATGCTAAGGCGCGTTTAGAAAAGAATTTGGATATCGTAGGGTTTTATGTTACCAAAGATGGCCTAGGATTTTATTTACCTCCTGAAACCATTGCACCAAACGAATCGGGGATCATCTCTTTTTCCTTAAAATATGATTTGTAAATTACCTCTTTCATTTTGAGGAATTGGAAATAACATTGTTTCTCCCTTAGGGAGATAGGGAAAAATAGATGGCTCTCAGAGATTACAAATCATTTTTGCGGGTTGGGGTAAAATCAAATAGTTATTAAAGTCTAAGCAGAAAAATATTATTTTTTTCTGCTTTTTTATATGGCTGAAATAAAAACACACCCATTTTTGGGTGTGTTTGATTCTTTCCATAGTGTTAGGAAAATGTATTTTCTTGAAGATTAATTTGCTGCACAAACACAAGTCATCTGTTTATAATCTTTTCCATTCTGCTCGCAATTCTGCCAGAAGCGCTTCCTTTGTTTGAGGGGGATGGTGTCCTTTAATGGCGTGACGAAAATCAATTCTCTCCAGTTCATCAATGTAGGCAGTAAGTAATACCTTATCATAGACCCATTCTTCACCCTTGGGTACAGAACAATAGGAGTCACCCAAAAAAATCACTTCATCTTGAGGAATCAGGAAAATGACAGAGTCCCTGCAATGGGGGGAAACGATTTCCCGCAGTATACAAGTGACATCCCCCAAATCAATGGTCATGGAACCATTAAAGCTGATTTCTGCCGTTTTCACTTTAATATCACTGCGATGGGCATATTCTTTACGAATGTGAGTATCAGAGAAATCCGTGTCCTCACCGGTTTCCAGACGTTTTTCCATAGAGGCATCATCCCATGTCCAATGGGACATTTTTTCTAATTCCTTATTGGTTTTCCCTCCCGCAATGGTAACAGCATCTGTGGCCCAAAGAGCAAAGGTATGATCCCAATGGGCGTGGGTCACAGAAAGATAACGAGGAGATGGCAGTTGATTTTCCTGTAACTTTTCCATGAAAAGTTGATAATGGGCAGCGGAGTTTCCTGCATCCATCATAAATCCGCCTTTTTTTCCTTTAATATAGCCTAAGGCGGGTCGATCCGTTTCAGGGTCATGTTCCATATAATAAATATGTTCTGATATTTTTGAAAGCTTCATCTGGTGTTTCCTTTCTCGATTCATTCAAATAGGGCTTATAGCTTTTAAGCAAATACCTTTTTTCATCAGGCAATAGAAAAAAGCCCGCTTGCATCCCTCAGGATATGCATTGCAAAACGGGCTTTTTACCCTTCTTTCAGTATAGTGCCTTTTTGGTGAGAAAAGCAATACCGAATGAGAATAATTTTATGTAGTTATATTTTTTGCAGGTTTATGTGGTTTCAAAGCTTTTTTTTCTTTTCTTACTTCTTTTTTCCTTTTTTTGTTCTCTTTACGTTCATTCATCCAAAGGTAAAGAACAGGGATAAATACTAAGGTAACAACGGTGGAGAATGCAAGACCAAAAATAACACCAATGGAAAGACTCTGCATCATTTCACTACCTTCTGCCTTGCTTAAGGCCATAGGGAGCATACCTAAAATTGTGGTTAAGGTTGTCATCAAAATTGGACGCAAACGTCTTGGCCCTGCCGTTACTAAGGCGTCGTAGCAACTAAGACCTCGATCCATCAGCTGATTCGCATAGTCTACCAATACGATACCATTATTTACAACCATGCCCACCAGCATAACAAAGCCCATTAGCGCTGGCATTGTAATGGTATGGCCTGTTATGAAAAGACCAAGGATACCGCCAGTGATTGCCAGAGGCATAGAAAACATCACGATAAACGGATAACGCAGAGATTCAAACTGTGAGGCCATAATCATATAAACCAAAAGCACTGCGACAATCATACAAATCATCAAGCTTCTAAATGCATCCATCATCATTTCCATATTTCCCGAGTAAGCATAAGTATAGCCTTCGGGGAAATTGTAAGTTGATAAAGCCTGATCAATGAGTTTCTGTGCCTCACTTCCGCTTAAATTGGGGGTGTTGGCACTGATGGAGATATAATTTTTTTGGTTCTCACGGGTAATAGAGGTTGCACTTTCGCCAATTTCAATGTTTGCAACGGCGGAAAGGGGAATCTGTGTACCTGTAGATGTTGTGACTGTCAAGTTATTTAAGTCTGTTAAATAGTTTAATTCATCTGTGTTATAACGAAGAACGACATCCAATTCAGAGCCATCTACCTTATATTGGGTTGCAGTTGTTCCGGAGATTGCCGTGCTTAAAGTGCTGGCAATACTGCCGGCTGTTACACCATAATGGGAAGCCTTACTTCGATCAATTTTTACCAAAGCTTCTGGAATAGTACTTCCTGTTGAGCCTTCCACATCGGTAAAACCATCAATATTGCTGAGTAGCTCTACAATATCATCTTCCACACCCATTAAGGTTTTATTGTCATATCCATATACATTAAAAGTTACGTCACTGCTACTTGTACTGCCCATGGATGATTGGGAGGCAGAGACTGTAAGCTCAATACCTGGGATATCTCCCAACAGTGTTTTAATTTCTTCGCATACCTCAGAAGTAGAGCGAGAACGTTCACTTTTTGGTATTAAGTTCATATAAACAGTTGCCGCCGCGCTGTTATCGGACATAGAGTCGGAACCGATAATGGCATATACCGTTTCATTTTCAGGAATGGTCTGTAGGCGGTATAGTGCCTCCAATACAACCTCATCAGTGGTTTCCAGCTCAGTGCCGTTTGGCAGAGAAATTTTAACACTGGCTGTGCCTTCATCTGATTCCTGCATAAAGTCCATACCTGTCATAGGTACGGTGATAAGGCTGGCAACAAAAACTGCCAATACCGTAAGCACTGTGGTCTTACGGTGGGACAGTGCCCAGCGGATTACCCGTTCATACCATTGTGAAAGGCGGTCGAATGCATTTTCCCACTTGGAAAGAGCGGAAGAAAATTTCTTGTATTTGCGCAATTTCGTCTTTTTATCTTTTTGCAAAAGCAAAGCAGAAGCCATAGGAACAAAGGTAATTGCCACTACAAGTGATGCCGCAAGGGAAAAGGTAATCGCAAAGGACAGATTTTGCAGAAGCTGCCCCACGGAACCTTTTACAAATGCAATAGGCAGGAAAACTGCCACAGTGGTTAATGTAGAGGCGGTGATTGCCATGGTAACCTCTTTTGCCCCCACTTCTGAAGCTTCCTTGGGGCTATATCCACGCTCGTAATACTGATAGATGTTGTCAAGAACAACTACGGAGTTATCTACCAGCATACCGATACCAATGGCTACACCACCCATTGAAATAAGATTTAATGACATACCTGCCAGATACATCAACGCAAAGGTCGCCAATATAGAGGTAGGGATAGAAACTGCAATAATTGCAGAGGTAATAGGGTTTTTCAGGAACGCCAGCAATACAAAAAATGCAATAAAAGCACTTAAAAAGGCTGTTTCTGTGATGTTTGAAATGGAATCCTTAATATAGTCGGAGGTATCCATAACAATACTCATATGTAACTCTGGATATTGGGCTGTAATTGCATCCAATTCTTTTTGAAGTTTTTCACTTGTTTTCACTAAGTTTGCAGTAGACTGCTTATTGACGGAAATCATGATTCCCCGTTCCCCATCAAGATAGGCAATATTCTTTTGGTCTTTGTCTACTTCCACAACATTGGCCACGTCACTCAAGTGAATAATAGCTCCCGTAGGTGTACCTATGGGTAAATCTTTGATTTCCTCAACGGAGCTAAACTGACCGATGGTTCGCACAGGCACACTCAATTCCCCCTGTGTAAGGGAACCGGATGGCAAGTTCATATTTTCTGCCGCCAAAATCTGAGAAAGAGTGCTTACGTTTAAGCCGTATCCTACGAGCTTGGTGGGATCAACGGTTATACGAACTTCTTTTTCAACACCGCCGGTTAGATCAATGGAAGCTACGCCTTCGATACGTTCCAAACGAGGAAGAATATCATCCTCCAAAAGGTTATTCAAAGCGTTTAAGTCTAAATTATTTGCGGTAACCCCCAAATAAATGGGAATGGCATTCATGTCAATTTTAAAAATTACGGGTTCTTCTGCGTTAGAGGGCAAGCTGCTTTTTGCACGATCTAGCACCTCTCTTAAATCTATAGCCGCCATATCAATATCCGTACCATCCACAAACTGAACCATAACGAGGGCGGCATTGCTGTTTGATATAGAAGTAATGGTGTCCACATTATTTACTGTGCCCAAAGCATCTTCCAAGGGCTTTGAAACAAGATTTTCAATTTCTTCCGGTCCGGCGCCCACATAAGTTGTGCTGACCAATACAACGGGGATATCTACGTTAGGCATTAACGCCAAGTTTAGGCCGCTGTATGCAACAATGCCTGCAATGAACACCATGAGTGTTACCATTATGGTGGTAATGGGCTTACGAATGCAAAGTCTGGATAACATAATTTATTCCTCCTTTGCCGTGTCTTGTGTGGTACCCTTTGTTGCATCTTCTGTGGTATCCTTAGCAGGAGTCGCAGGGTTTGCAATTTCAACCTGTTCTCCATCGGAAATATAAGTTTGACCACGGGTAACAACCTGTGTGCCTACGGGTAGATCTGAGGTAATTTCTAAGGTTTCACCTGTTTGAATACCTATGGTTACCGGTGTTTTCTTTGCGGTATTGTTTTCAACAACATAAACATAGGTTTCTCCATCTTTGGTAATCACCGCGTTGGCAGGCAATACCAATACATTTTCAGCCTTTTCCTTTGTAAAGATAACATCTGCCAGCATGCCTGATTTGATGATGCCGTCCTTGTTATTCAGTTCAACTTTAACAGTATATGTACCAGATTGGCTGGAAGCGGGACTGATAGTGGTAATTTTTCCAGTCAAAGGAGTAGCAGAAGCAGCGGACATATTTACTTGCACTTCATCACCAAGCTTAATATTGTTTACTGTCTGCTCGGAAACACCAACCTCAACCTTGATTGTGGAAAGATCCATAATTACATAAGCAGGAATAGAAGGGCTTGCATAGCTGCCTCTTTCTATGCTTCTGCTTACAATAACGCCGCTCATAGGAGAGGTTACGGTACAATCTCCAATTTGTTTTTTCAAAATATCCATGTTTACTTCAAGGGCTTCAATATTTGCTTTGGCGGATTCGTACCCAAGCTTCATCTGGTCAATTTCTGCCTCGGCAATAATGCCCTGTTCAAAAAGGACTTTATTGTTATTATAGGTTTTTTCTGTGTTTGCCAGGTTTAGCTTCGCTGCATTATAGTTTACCTCTGCACTGCGTAATTGATCATTTAATGTTTCTGAGTCGACACTAAAAAGAACTTGATTCTCTTTTACAGTGTCACCAACCTCAAAGTGATACCCCATAACCTTTCCGGGGATGGTGGGTACAACGGAAATTTCCTTGGAAGCGGCCGCTTTGCCAGAATAAGAAAAGCTGCTTGAAATTGCATCCTTACCAACAGTTGTGACCTCAACGCTTCGCAATGCCGGTTTTTCTTCGGGTGCTTCCTTAGCACAGCCGGTCAAAAGCACAGCGCAAAGACTAAAAAGTATTAGCTTTTGGTTCATTTTATGTTTCCTCCTGATAAAATTAGTTGGTTAATGGCATTTAGGTGATGACATAAAGCTTGCTTCTTCTCCTTGTCGAACGAGTCAAAGTAGCCACTGGTAATTCCCATCAGGGAATTCTCCGTTGCCTTTAAAGCACATTCTCCCTTTTGGGTTAAATGCAGATAAATTTTGCGACCATCATCATCCTTACTGGGGGATTGCTTTTGGATAAATCCTTTTTCCTCCATTTTTGCAATGCTCAAAGAGGCACTGCTTTTACTAAGGTAGAGGGAATTTGATATTTTTGAAACGGTATTTAAGCCTAAATCACGAATGCAAAGCAAAAAATGAAATTGCTGCATGGTCAGCTTCCCTTCTTCTCCCTTACCATTTATACTGAATACCTGCTCCAAGTGAAGTCTACTCCAAAAGGACATATTTACTCTAAGATCAAAAAAAAGCTCGGCAATTTTTCGACCACTTACTTCGGCCATTCAATCCTTCCCCCTCTTTTCTATTTTGCATGAAATTAATTTTATGATAAAACTAATTTGGTGTCAATTGGATTTTCATTAAGAAATTTTAAAGATTTTGCCAGTTGTGGCTAATTGGGCATAAAGAACTGATTTTGGACATTTTCGGGTTGTTTGAAGAAAGAATAATAATGAAAGAGAGGACAATAATTTTATAGATTCTTAATAATATAGCAGAAGAAACACCTTTGATTAAAATGTGAATGAAATCGGGAATTGTTTCATAAAAAGAGGATACCCCTTGAGGACTTTGGCTCACCATGGAGTATCCTTTACTCACAATAAAAATACTAGCAAAATTAATACATGCCCAGCTTTTCTAACAGGGAGATATAAGTTTCCACGCCATGGCACAAAATTTTTTCATCAAAGTCAAATTCTGCACTATGAAGCGGGTGAACAAAGCCCTTTTCCGCATTTCCTGAACCTAAAAAGAAAAATAAACCGGGAACTGCCTGCTGAAAAAAGGAAAAATCCTCTGCAAGCATATAGGGCTGAGTGGTTATATAATTGTCGCCACAGGCCGCTTCTAAGGCACTAACCAAAGCGGCATCGTTATGAACCACACGATACATATGGCGGAATTCAACGGTTCCTTCGCAACCATAGCCTTTGGCAATAAAACTTACGGTCTCCTCTACTCTTGAAACCATTTTTTCATAAACTTCATCAGAAAAGGCACGCATGGTTCCTTCTATTCGGACTTCCTTTGCCACAATATTACAGGCTTCTCCACCTTGTATGGAGCCAAAGGAAAGAATGCCACTATCTAAAGGAGAAATATTACGTGATAAGATGGTATGTATACCGCAAATCACTGCCCCTGCTGACAAAAGAGCATCGGCACCTAGATGGGGTTGTGCACCGTGGGAGCTTTTTCCAAGAATACGCACTGTGACTTCGCCGTTTCGTGCCATCATGCCACCCACTTTGCAGGCAACCTTACCTTGGGGAACATTGGGGAAAATATGACAGCCAATAACCTTGGAAATGTTATATTTTTCAATGATTCCAGTTTCAACCATCAGCTTTGCACCACCGGGGCCTTCTTCCGCAGGCTGGAAAATCAAAATCACATCTCCCTTTGGACGCACTTTTTGTGACATGAGATATTTTGCAAAGCCCAGTAAAATGGCCATGTGACCGTCGTGCCCGCAGGCATGCATCAAACCCTGATGACAAGAGGCATAGGGACGGGGCGGCTCTTCCACAGTCAGCCCATCCATATCTGCACGAAAGGCCATGGGTTTTTCCAGCCCTTGCCCCTTGATAATACCAATAACCCCTGTTTCTAAGCAGCGAGTAACCTCATCAATGCCCATATCTTTCAGCATATGCTCTATATAAGCGGCGGTTTTGTGCTCCGAAAGCCCTAATTCCGGAATTCGGTGCAAATCCCGACGTATTTGCCTAAGCCCTTCCTCCATCCTTGAAATATCCTCACGCAAAAAAAGCCCTCCTTTTTTTCACAATTTTTTCTATTGTATCATAAAAACTATGAAAGAGCCTTGGAAAATATTTTTTTTTCATTTATAATACCATACAAGGGTCAAAAAATCGTGGGTTCCACGCTTGGATGTCCGTATGTTTGGTGGGGTTAACCTATATAATTATGAATGGAGGAGCAAAAATGAATTATGATATGACAAATCCTTATGAGATTGCAAAATATATTAAGGATGCCAAAAAGGTTACACCTGTAAAGGTTTACGTGAAGGGTGATTTGAAGGGTGTAGAAAAAGAAAATGTAAAAATTTTCGGCGAAGGCAGCTTCTGGATTATGATTGGTGACTATGCTTTGATTAAAGAAGTTTTAGAAGAAAAGGCTGATAAGATTCAGGAAACTCATATGGAATATGATAGAAGAAATTCCGCAGTTCCTATGCTGGATATTACAAATTTGGAAGCACGTATCGAGCCAGGCTGCTTTATTCGAGACCGTGTAAAAATCGGTAAAAATGCTGTTGTAATGATGGGCGCAGTTATTAATATTGGTGCAGAAATCGGCGATGGCACAATGATTGATATGAACGCTATTTTAGGAGCAAGAGCTACTGTTGGCAAGAATGCCCACGTTGGTGCCGGTGCCGTTTTGGCAGGTGTTTTAGAGCCACCTAGTGCAACACCTGTTGTTGTTGGAGATGGTGCACTGATTGGTGCCAATGCCGTTGTTTTGGAGGGAGTTCAAGTGGGTGCAAATGCCGTTGTTGCGGCAGGTGCCGTGGTAACAGAGGATGTTCCCGCTGGTGCAGTGGTTGCCGGTTCTCCTGCTAAGGTAATTAAAATGAAGGATGAAAAAACAGAAGGAAAAACGCAGATTTTGGATGATTTGAGAAAGTAATGACTCCATTTTCACTATATAAATGAAACCAATTAGGGCAATATAAGATTAATTCTTTTCAATAATAGAAACAGGAAGGAAAGTAGAAGAAATGAAAAAGTGTTTGGTTTTTTTGATTTCAGTATTTATGTTTCTTTTCACAGGATGTGGCAGTGATAATAGTGTGGGCACTGTTTACACAGAAGTGAATACACAGGAGGGAATTACTCTTTCCCTAAAAGAGGATACACTCAAAAGTTCCGTAGGTACATTTATCCTAACCAATGATACGAAGGAAACTGTAAGCTATAGTGCCAAGGAATATCACTTTGAACAGATGAAGGATGGCCAATGGAAGGAATTTACAGGAACTGCCCAGGCCAATTGGAGTGATGAAGAGGCGGCTTTGGAGAGTGGAGCTTCTATAGAGTTAAGTTATAACTGGAAGACCTTCTGTGGCAATACTTCAAAGGGCGAACAATACCGCTTGATTATTTTTGTGAATAAAAGCCCTGTTGCTGTGGAATTTACCGGTGTTTAATGAATGGCATTAGGGAACAAGCTAAAATTTTGCAAAATGTTTTTTGGTTTTGAATATCGTACTTGTTCTGTAATTTGAGAACTGATTTCAAAATAATATTTCAAATTTTAATTCCCAAAGGTTAATCTAAATCTCCGTCCAAAGGGCGGAGGTTTTTTTGTGTATTGCTAAGGGCTTGGGAAAACTTTTTGTGATAGTAATGCTGAAATTCCACTAAAAATAGAAAAAATAATAAAACATGCCTTACTTTTTTGGAAAACCCTTTGCAAAAGGAATAAAACATGTTTTTTTTGCTTATATTTAGGGTAATAGGAAGGAGGCAAGCGGATGAATATAAGCAAGCAGAAGATGGGAAGTGTGCTTACTGAAGGGGATGAAATACTACTTGCCATTCAGGACATTCAGGCCAGATTGGTCTGTGCAAGACAAGGCTTTGAATCTGCAACAGATGAGGCTTTGGTTGACAGTTATATTTTTGAAATTACCGCTTTGCAAAAAAAGTATGATTATTTTATAAAAACAGCAAAGGAAATGGGGTTGACGGGGCCTTTTCTTAAGATAGGCTGAAAGGTACAGAAGGGGGAGAAAAGTACTATGACAGAGGTATTGTCGGTTATGATAATTAGCTGTCTGATTATTTTGATATTGACGGCGGTGGCAAAACCATTACGAATTGTGTTGCGCTTTATACTATCGGCGGCCATTGGCGGGTGCTGCTTATGGCTATGTAATCGCTTTGGGCTTCCGGTAGGTGTAAATCCAGCAACACTTTTTACGGTGGGATTATTGGGGGCACCGGGTTTTTTAGGGTTAATTGTCTTAAGTTTTTTCTTGTAAAAGAAATGTAATTGTTTGACAATTACAACGGAATGTGATATATTTTTGTGTGGATAATGTTGTGGATATTATTGTGGATAATCGGGGCTTCCCTGTGTACAAAACTTGGTTATCTACAAGTCCGCGAATAAAAAATCCTTAAATGATAAGATTTAACCCCATTTCTTATCCGGAGAAACTCACTGCGATGCAGTGAGTTTTTTCATAAAAAAAGAGGTGAAAATTGTGGATAACTTAATGAAATTTATAGAAAAATTGAATGAACAATTATTGTCCCAAAGCTTTTTTGAAGGGAGAACTGCAAATGGAGAAAAGGTACCAGGGGTTTATCTGCGCATAGAAAACCCTGTTTTATATATTATAGGAGTATTTGAAAAAGATAATCAGGAAGAAGTTATAGATATTCTAAGTACATACACAAAGGAAATGTCTCAAGACCTTGAAGAGATGCGCTGTACCCATATTATCAGCCTTGGCATATATGTATCAGAGGAGGAAGGAGATTTCCCAGCCCCTGTTTATTTTGATGAACGGATTCATGCTGTGAATTGGCGCTATTCCATAGAAAAGAAAAAAGTTTTTGCGAATGCCGGAGAACCGGACCGTCTTTTTGGTATTGAAAAACTACTGCTTCGTGCAGCGGAGGGAAAGGTACCAGAGGCGCCCCCAAAACCAGAGATGAAAAGCGGGTTGCCATGGGTGTGCATTTCTATATTTTTGCTTTGCGCAGTGCTATTGATTGATACCACTTTATCCGGAAGGGGTGGAAGTATCATTCGTGCCTATGGCCTCAGCAGAAGCGGTATTTTGCAAGGAGAATATTACCGACTCATTACGTCTATGTTTTTACACAGTGGCATCATGCATTTGTTGTCCAATAGTCTCTTTTTATATTATTTCGGTTTTAAAGCTGAGTATCTTTTGGGGAGAAAACGCTTTTTCATATTGTATTTGGTTTCCGGTTTATGTGGTGGTCTTTTTAGCATTTTATTTCACGATGTATTGGCAATTGGTGCATCGGGAGCCATTTATGGACTCATGGGGGCTATGTTTGTGCTGACAAAATTATATGGCTCCAGATATACGGGAATGAATTATGCTACCATGCTGTTATTGGTAGTCACTTCCATAGGCTTTGGTTTTTTGGATATGGGCATAGATAATTTTGCCCATATTGGTGGCTTTATTGGTGGAAGTCTGGTATTCTTAATCTATCGAAAGCTGGATAGAAAACAGAGGGAGATATCCACATGATTTCTGTGGACAATGTGGAAGTTATCCACTTTTAAAATATGCAACACTAGATGAATAATAAACGTTCCTTATTTTACAACGAATTTCCCATGTTAAATTGTCGAATGGAGAAATTTAACACTATATATTGGGGTATACATAAAAAGTTATCAACAAAAAAGCTGTGGATAAGGTCATGAAATTGTGGATAACTTTGTTTAGAGAGGAAATACAGATGAATCAGCAAATAAATTTTCAAGAAAAATTGCAAACAAATTTTCAGTGTTCTGCCTTTGGTGAAAAAAAACTTGTTTTTGGAGAAGGAGCTCACGCGCCTATCTTAATGATGATTGGGGAAGCGCCAGGGGGGGACGAGGAAAAACAGGGCAAGCCATTTGTGGGTAAAGCGGGAAAAAATCTATCTTCCTTTTTAGAAGTAATTGGATTAAAGCGGGAAGAAATTTATATTTCCAACGTCGTGAAACTGCGCCCTACAAAAAACAGCCCCAAAACTGGGAAGGCGGTAAACCGTCCACCATCCAAAGATGAGATTGCGTTTTTTTTGCCTTACTTGATGGAAGAAATTCAGTTGATAGCGCCCAAAATAATTGTTACGTTGGGCAATGTACCCTTAAAGGCAGTTTCTGGGGATAACAACATGACCATTGGGGATGTACACGGTAAACCTTACAATCTTACAGAGGATAGGATCTTATTTCCTTTGTATCATCCTGCAGCAATTATTTATAATAGGGCTTTATCTCAGATATATCAGGAGGATTTGGTCACATTAAAGAATTTTCTGGGGGCACTATAAGAAGTAGAAATGGCTTTACGGGGTGAATTTCAAGAATGTAATATAAGGAGGAAGGTATGAATGGCAAAAACAGCAGTTATATTTTGTTCTGAATATGGCAGTACAAAAAGATATGCAGAATATATTGCGGAAAAGTTACAGGCTGATCTTCTTAGTACGGCACAAGCAAAGGATTTATCCCCCTATGATACCGTTGTATACGGTGGAGGCATTTATGCAGGTTCTCTCAATGGGAATGATTGGTTAAAGAAAAATCAGGAGACGTTATGCAATAAAAGATTGGTGATCTTTACTTGCAGCTTTTCTGATCCGGAAATAGCAAGAAATACAAAATATATCAGAGAGGGTTTAGATAAGTGCCTTTCCCCAACGCTTATGAATCATGCAAAAATTTTTTGTTTTCATGGAGCATTGGATTATCAGCATTTGAAGTTTGCCCACAAGGGAATGATGAAAGTTCTTTTTCAAATTTTAAAGCATAAAAAAGAGCGTAGTCTAGAGGAAGAAGCAATGCTTCAAACCCAAGTTACCCCTGCGGATTTTGTGGATACCGCTCAAGCGGATGGATTAATATTATATATAAAGGATTGAATGTATGGAATTTGAAGGAAAAGTTGCAGTAATTACCGGTGGCGTTCATGGCATAGGGAAAGCCATTGCTCAGGCGTTTCGCAGAGAAGGAGCCACTGTTTGTATTATTGACAGAGAGGAAAACCCGTATTTTATTGGGGATATTGGAGATCGGGAAACGTTGGAGGCTTTTGCAAAAAAGGTGATTGACCAGTATGGAAAGGTTGATTATTTAATTAACAATGCAATGATTTCCATGGGAGGCATCAATGCCTGTGGATATGGGGCTTTTGATTATGCTTTGCGCATTGGCGTGGTTGCGCCGTACTATCTGACGAAGCTTTTCCTTTCCTATTTTACCCCGGAGGCGGCAATTGTTAATATTTCTTCCACAAGAGACCGCATGAGCCAGCCGAATACAGAAAGCTATACTGCGGCAAAAGGGGCGCTTTCATCCATGACCCATGCTTTGGCCATCAGCCTTGGCGGCAGAGTAAGGGTAAATTCTATTTCTCCCGGTTGGATTGACACAGCTTATACCACCTATGACGGAGGGGATGCAGAGCAGCACCCTGTGAAGCGAGTGGGGAATCCCTCGGATATTGCTGAGATGGCACTGTTTTTATGCAGTCAAAAGGCGGGGTTTATTACAGGGGAAAACATTTGTATCGATGGTGGCATGTCTCGCCAAATGGTTTATCATAATGACTATGGTTGGATTTTAGATAAATAATGGAGTATCCGTTTTGCTGTATTTTGCATGACGGATGCTTTTTTTATTTCAGGGTTATTTTTTGATTTAAAAATGAGAAAGGCTTATTTCCAAACGAGCGGGAAATAAGCCCTTTTAAGTGTTTATCTTCAAATACATGCTTTCCAAGTAATCAGTTTTTCTTTAATTTTTCCCATTCCTTTTCCTGAAAGCCCACCAAAACAAAATCTTCCCCAATCACCAGAGGGCGTTTTACCAGCATACCGTTTGTGCTTAAAAGTTGAAGCTGTTCCTCCTCGCTCATTTGGGGGAGTTTATCCTTTAATTGGAGTTCCTTGTATAAAAGGCCGCTGGTATTGAAAAATCTCTTTAAGGGTAGGCCGCTTAACTTCCACCAAAATTCCAACTCCTCAGCGGAGGGGTTTTGCTCCACCATATGGCGCTGGAAATATTCTATTTGTGCCGAATCCAACCATTTTTTTGCTTTGTTACTGGTACTACATTTTGGGTAATGTAAAAAAACGAGACTCATCTCGCACCTCCTTTTCCAATAGTATAATACGTTCCCCCTCAATGGGCAAGATGGGATGGGATTGCATTTTGTAAGGAACGGCTGTAAAATGAGTAAAAGTTTGTATACATTTCAGGCATGAAAAACCTTATGATAGGCAGATAGGAGGAATGAAACATGAAATTTGGTTTTATTGGAGCGGGGAATATGGTGAGCGCAATTGTGAAGGGCATGACTTTGGGTGCCGGGGCTTTTGAGGGAAAGAATATTTACCTTAGCAGCAAAAGTGTGGCTTCAGCACAAACACTGGCTCTGGAATGTGG
>JAEZPX010000175.1 GCA_023413275.1 Bacillota bacterium
ATATTCCTCCTAAATTATTTAACTGGTAATGAAGTAAATGGCTCGTTCAGCAGATATTCCTCTCCAATCACACTCACAAACTCTTCATTTACATACAATGAATAAGTACCATCGTGATTGTCTAGTAAATATGCCGCAGTAGGTGTTATAGCATATGTCTCTTTATCTTCACAAGAAAATACTGGTTGAATGACAAACAGATTCGAAACGAGAAATAGCATTGTGATTACAACATAAACACCATAAACCATAGGCTGATATTTCTTTGCGTAATCCTTTTCGAGAATCAAATGAAAGCGTTGCTCCACATTACTCATTTGACCTGCATTCACTAAAACCGATGTGGTGGCTGCATCCATAGTTGGCTGGAGGGCTTGTCTGCTGGAAAGCTGATATCTAAGAACCATCGTGATGGACTCCAAATATTTCAGCTTTTCTTCCTCATTTAATTGAGAAATCAACTTTGCATCACAGCGCAATTCCAGAATATGAACCAAGTTCCCTTTTAAAATATGTACCATGGGGTTCCACCAAAAAATGACGCAAATAAAATGCATAAATAATTTTATCCACGCGTCTTTGTTTAAAAAGTGGGTTAGTTCATGCAAAAGAATACAGCGTAACTCGTCCTCAGTAAAAGGAATTTTAGGCAAATAGATGGTAGGATGAAAATATCCGGAAACCATTGGTGACGGAATGCCGGCTAGTTCAACCAACTCAACCTTAGGTTTTTTCTTTGAATGAAAAAGAATTTCATTCATAATGTTAATCGCACATTGATTTTTTAGGACTGTTTTCATGTGGAGAATATTTTTCAATCGTTTTGCTTCTATCATGTATTTTACAACAAAGAATACGGCACCTGCTACCCAAAGAAATAGAAGTATGTCAATTATAGAAAACGCGTAACCCATAATTGAGAAGATATCCATTGTTAAACCATCAATAATTGCTGGAAACATATATTGAGATTGAATGACAATGGCGTTGGGAAGCTCAAAAACAAAGCATAAGCGAAATAAGCAAACTCCCAGAAAGAGAAGCAACGGTGCAACGCTAAAGTGGGCAATAAACCCGGTTTGTTTTCTCATGATAGATAGAAAAATGATAAAAATATTACACCAAAGAACGGCCATAAGAAATGAAAATACGGACAAACTCATTTCAATCCCTTTCTTTTTTCATCCAACAAGGCCTCTAAGCGGTCAATGGTGTTGCGATCAATCTCCTCATCTTGAATAAATGCAGAAACAAAATCAACCAGAGAAGCTGCTTTTGATTGTTGATAACAGCCGCTGCTCTGAAATTGCATAACGTGATATTCCTCTTCGGTAAACGCTGGGGAAAAGGTTCTTCCGTAATTTTTACCGGTCTTTACAAACCCATTTACACAGATTGCTCCTTTTTCCAAAAGCTGATTTAGCAAAATATGAATAGAGCTGGCTTTCCATGAACGTTCTGTTGACAAATTAATGATATCAGAACGAGATAAGGGTTTGTTCTCTTTCCATAAAAGATCCATAATCTCTTGCTCATTTTTTGTTAGCGAGATGGATTTATTCATAATTTTTACCTCTTCGAAGTGTGACTTTATACAATTATATCGCCTTACAATAAAACAGTCAATACGTCAATAATATTTTTATTTATTGAAGAATATAGTCATTTTATAAATTATATTAAATTAATGTGGGAAAAAATGGAATAATATTCTAATCAAGGAAATTAATCTCAAGGTTGTAATATTTAAAACTCCCTACTTTCTAGTCTCATCTATTTGCCTTATTAAAGTTTGCATATCTTTTTATTCAAGTACCTTTATTTTCTGTTCACGTCTGTCAAATGGTAATCAAGCAATAATGAATTTGATCTAAATGTACTCTTTTTTCCTTTATCAAATCAATATCAGGATAACATGGCAGTTTGCATTGCATATTGTCAAAGGTAATAAAAAAGCAAAACAAGCATAGGATGTATTTAGGATAAGCATAGCAAAACCTAAATGAATCAATATTTCATTCAAAAGGAGGATTATTATGGGATGTTTTGTTGTACCAATGGCAGAGGCCATCGTGGTATCAATCGTCAAAAAAGTTGTGAAAAAGAGGAAAGAGAGCACTGCTTCTGTAGGTGCAGAGGACGTTACATTTTTAGATGGAGAATCCAAGGAACTCAATCAAACAAAACTTGACTGGGAAAAAAAGCTGAGCTGGTTGAATCAGCTATTATGGGGTGGTGTTTTTTTATTGGCTATCGAACATATTTGGCATGGTGAAGTTGTTCTGTGGCCGCCATTTTTGACTGCCATGAACAATCCAAGTGAAATACCGATTATGCTCCATGAAATGGCGACCATTGGAACTTCCATGGCGGTATTTGTAACGTTGGTTTGGGTGGTTATGGTTTATGTTGCGGAAAACAAAATAAAGCAAACAGTGCATAAGGAATGTGAGAGAAATTAAGGGAGGGATTCTATGTATTTTATCATTACGGCATTGGCGGCGATTTTAACTACCATTATCTGGCGCCGCATATCTGAGGACAAATTTCAGTTAAGTACCCTTTGCTTAATATACTGGGGGGCAACATTGATGTGGTTCGTCGACCATGTAGTTGCCTATCTCACAGAGGGAGGAGAGTTTTTAGAAATCTCCATGGATGCAACCTTGTTGGGCATCACCGTTGTTGTTTGTGGATTTATTGTGTGGATGCTGATTGCAGTTGCGAAGAATCTGAGGGGAGTTCCCCGTAAAAGTTAGGTCTTCGTAATGCAGGCAGGTAGTATGTCAATCAAAGATACAGTCTGAAAATGGGGTTGGGTCATGATAAAATTAGTTGCCATTGGGAATCGGTTTATGAAGGATGATGGAATTGCCATTGAGATTGCAGAGTATTTGGAGGAACGGCTAAAAAAGCAAAAAATTGATGTCATTATTGGGGAAACGGATTGTCAAAGTGCCTTTTATTCTATTCATCAAGAGGATTATATTTTTATATTGGATGCATTTTATGAGGGTGGAGAGCCGGGAACCATTCATATGCTTAGCCTAGAGGAAGCCATAGGGAAATCTTCAGCATCCCCCATGCAGCATGATATGAGCATGCTTGATATGATGCGTCTTTATCATTGCAAATGGAAGGGCTATTTGATTGGTGTTGAAATTGCTGAGGTGGGCTTTGGGGAAGGACTTAGCTCTGTTTTACAGGAGCGGTTTCAAGAAATATGTATAGAAGTGGAAAAGAATATATCAAAAATCATATTGGAGGAAATCAATTATGCATGATACTTTTTTAAATCAGAATTTGTATGAATCTATTGGGGGCTTATGTAAAGAAAACGCAATCGAAAAAATTACCAAGCTGGTTATTACGGTACATACCCATAGTCATATCAGCGAAAAAAGTATCCGTGAGCATTTTGCTGATAGAAAAAGCAAGCTGATTGGAGAATGGACAAATATCATTGTGGATAAGAAAGAAATTGAGCCGTTAACTGCAACCATTGAACAGATTGATGGTGAGAAAAAGGAATGAATGAACCCCAAAGCCTTATGATTCAAGTTCATGGAATTGTGCAGGGGGTGGGTATGCGCCCGTTTCTTTATAAAACGGCCAATGCCTTTCACCTTACCGGTTTTGTGAAAAATAAAGGAGCCTCTGTGGTTATTGTGCTTTCGGGGGAGCAAAGGGATATGGATGGCTTTTTATATGAATTGACCAATAACCCCCCACCCAATGCGGTGCTCCATCGTATAGATATTTCTTCTCACCCAAAGCTCCATTTTCAGGATTTTAGAATTTTACATAGTGCTGAGGATGAAAAGATACAAGGCTGTCTTTTACCCGATTTGGCTATATGTCAGGACTGTTTGGATGATATTCTGAATCAAAAGGATAGGCGGTTTGCCTATGCATTTACAAATTGCACAAATTGCGGACCCAGATATTCTATTATAAAAGACCTACCTTATGACCGCCCAAATACAGCCATGAGTTCATTTACTATGTGCGAGGACTGTTGTGAGGAATATAAAAATCCTGAGAATAGGAGATTTCATGCGCAACCTAATGCATGCCCAGTTTGTGGCCCAAAGTACATTTTATGTCATGGTAATGGTGAACAAGTTGAATGTGATAACCCCATTGAAAAGGGGAAACAGCTTTTAAAAGAAGGAAAAATCTTGGCCGTCAAAGGAATTGGCGGTTATCACCTTGTTTGTAATGCAGAGAATCAAACTGCCATTGCAACTTTGCGCATGAGAAAAAGGCGCCCTCATAAGCCTTTCGCTATGATGGCATGCAAAGTTGAGGACGTACTGAGAATTTGTTCTATGGGCCAGAAGGAAAAAGATACGATTTCCAATAACAAGCGTCCTATTGTATTGCTTAAGAAAAATGATAGCACCTTTCTACCAGATAATATTGCACCAAAGCTTTGCCATTATGGTGTGATGCTTCCCTATACCCCTCTGCATTATCTTTTATTTGACGAGAACTTAAAGTATTTGATAATGACCAGCGGGAATATCAGTGGAATGCCCATATGTTATAAGGATGAAGATGCATTGGAGCACTTGAAGGATGTAGCTGACTATTTTCTCATTCATAACCGTGAAATTATGACACCTATTGATGACTCTGTTGTCAAAGTTATCAATGATACTGTGTTATTAAGCCGTTGTGGCAGAGGGTATGCGCCCTTGGCATTGCCGTTAGATACTTCTAATGAAATATTGGCTGTCGGGGGAAACCAAAAAGCTTCCCTTTGCATTGTGCATAATCAGTTGGCACACATCAGCCAATATTTGGGAGAGCTTCATTTTCTGGAGGCTTGCAAGGAATATACTACTGTGAAAGAAAGACTGTCTCACCTTTTAAATGCATCACCTCAAGCCATTGCCCATGATTTACATCCAAACTATTTTTCAACACAGTATGCAAGGAAACAGGGATTCACAACCATCGCTGTTCAGCATCATCATGCCCATATGGCGGCATGTATGGCGGAGCACAATTTTTATGAAGAAGGAATCGGTATTATATTTGATGGCACCGGTATGGGGGAAGACGAAGCCATATGGGGCGGTGAATTCTTCATAGGCAATAGGTCTCAATGTAAAAGAGTGGGACATTTGGATTACGTTACATTGCAGGGCGGAGATTCTGCTATAGAAGAACCTTGGAAATGTGCATTATCTTATCTTGATACAATTCATGAGAGCATAGAGCCCTTTTTTCCTAACTTAGATAAAGTGCAGATACAGATTGTAGAAAATGCACTGGAGAAAAAGGTAAATTGCTATCAATCCTCCAGTATGGGCAGATTATTTGATTGCGTTGCCGCTCTTTTATTGGGATGCAGCCATATTTCTTATGAGGCTCAAGTAGCCATTGAACTGGAAAGCTTGGTGGATGACAGCATAACAGAAGCATACTCCTTCATCATAACTGAGAGAGCTGAGGTTTTTATATTGGGCTACCAAAGTATTTTGGAGGGGGTATTAGAGGATTTCAGAAAACATGAGCCCATTTCTGTCATATCTGCAAAATTTCACAATACAATTTCTAGAGCAACCATAGAAATTGCTTGTAAAATAAGAGAAAAGTACTTATTGGACAATGTTTTTTTAGGGGGAGGCGTTTTTGAAAATACATACCTCTTAAAGAATATCATTTTTGAATTGAAGGAAAGGAATTTTCAAGTTTTCTACAATGAAAAGGTACCAGGAAATGATGGAGGCTTGTCTTTTGGTCAGGCAGCTGTGGCGGCTTCCATTTTGGAGGAGAGAGCTTATGTGTCTGGCAGTTCCAACGAAAATTATTTCAGTTGATGGAAAGTATGCCTACGTTGAAACTATGGGTGTGGGTCAGAAAATTAATGTTCAGCTCATAGAAAATCCCGTGGCGGGAGACTTTGTGTTATTACATGCAGGCTTTGCCATTGAAAAGATTAATCAAGGGGAATATACATTTTTAAATACCATATTAAATGAGATGATAAACGATGATGAAAATGAAACCAGAAATTGAAAAGACAGTAAGGATTATGGAGGTTTGTGG
>JAEZPX010000224.1 GCA_023413275.1 Bacillota bacterium
ATTGAAAAAGTGGAAGTGGCAGGTATTCCTCCACAGAATTGAAAAGTTACCTATGGATGCAGAATCCATATTGATGGTAGAGGATGGGTTAAGTGGAAAAGACATGACATCACTGGCTGATTTAGCAGTGGAAAAAAACCAAGGCAAGGCGATTGTTATGACACCTTCAGAGGATGGATTTGCTTTTGTACTGGTAAGCCGTAAGATGGACGCAAAAAAAATAGTAGAAGAATTGAAAAACTCCTTTGATTGTAAAGGCGGTGGCAAAGACGGCGGCGTTCAAGGGAAACTAATGGGAGATCGAGAGAAGATCATATCTTTTTTACAAGCATTGGGTTTTTATTTTGCAAAATAGTTAATATAGTTTGATTTGATTTTAGAATGAGTAGAAATGCTCAATTGTATGAAAAATAAAATATGCTTGATATAAAAGTCGGAATGGGATATTGATTTTGGGTAATATAATAAAAGATTCCTGCACATTGGTGAATAAATTCCTTTGAAGGATGATAAAGAATAAAATTAATGAAATCTTTCGGTTTTTAACTGGTTTTCTTAGAAGCTGAAATGATAAATTGTGATAAAATAAAGGAGAAAGGCTTGGTGTTTCAAATGGAAAGCTTTCAAAAAAATAGAGTTAAATTGATAGAGTGGTTAACAGAAAACAGCGTTGCAGTTGTTTTTGCAGGGCAGGCACCTTACAAGAGAGGTGATGAGCAGTACCCCTTTTCCCCTGACAGAAATTTTTATTATGTTACAGGAATAGAAAGGGAAAACTGTGTTTTCTTTCTGGCAAAGACATCTACAGGTGTAACAACTACCTTATACATTCCCAGAGATAACGGTATTTTGGCGAAATGGGTGGGGGCAAATATAACGGTTGAGGAAGCCAGAAACAAATCAGAGATAGAGGATATTGGGTTTATTGATAGCTTTCGGAAGGATTTTGCAGAGTTCATATTTAAGCATAACATCAAAACAGTTTATCTGGACTTAGAGAATAGAGATTGGAATGCTTTGCCCAGTGCTGCCCTTTCCTTTGCTAAGGAATTGCGGGAGCAATATCCTGCTGTAGCCATTGGTGATCTGTATCCCATTTTCAGTGATTTACGTCTCATCAAAGAAGATTGGGAATTGGAACGAATGCGACAGGCAATGGCAATTACCCAAGAGGGCTTTCTTGCAATGATGGAACATGCCCGTGCAGGGATGATGGAGTATGAAATTGAGGCATATTATGATTTTGTGCTAACCAAAAGAGGAGTGCGGCAAAAGGCTTTTCAAACCATTGCGGCGGCAGGGAAAAGAGGCACCATCCTTCATTATGTTGCAAACAATGAAAAAACCAAGGATGGTGATTTGATTTTGTTGGATGCAGGTGCTCAAGTGGATTGGTATAACGGAGACATAACCCGCACCTTCCCTGTGAATGGAAAATTTACCAAAAGACAAAAAGAGGTTTATAATATTGTTTTGGCAGGGCATCAAAAAGTAATAGAGACCATTCGCCCTGGTGTGCCTTTTCCACGGTTAAATGAGGTTTTAAAAGAGCATTATCTTGTGGAGCTTAAAAAAATTGGATTGGTAGAGACCATGGAAGATGTTGCGAAATACTATTACCATGGAGTAAGCCATTATTTAGGAGCGGAAACTCACGATATTGGGCGGTATATGGACAGAAATCTACAGGCAGGCATGGTGCTGACTGTGGAACCGGGGTTATATATTGAAGAGTGGGAAATGGGTATTCGCATTGAGGATGATGTTTTGGTAACAGAAGACGGTTGTGAAGTTATGACGAAAGATTTGATCAGAACCGTAGCGGATATTGAAGCATTTATGGCTAAAGGAAGATAGGGATGAGCATAAAGGAAACGGATTTATATGAGCCCATTCGGATTTTTTTGGAGAATCAAGGTTTTCAGGTGCAGGCGGAAGTAAAGCATTGCGATATTGCCGCAGTAAAGGAAGGGAAAACCGTGATAATAGAGCTGAAAAAAAGTTTCAATCTAAAGCTGGTTTATCAGGCTTTAGAGCGGCAAAGTCTAACGGATGAAGTTTTTGTTGCCATTCCTAGACCTCAGAAGGGGCAAAGGGAACGCGCATGGAAAGATATGCTGAGGCTTTTAAAGCGGCTGGAGCTTGGGCTGATAACTGTTGCGCTGGACAGCCCAATGCAAACAGTTGATGTTATTTTGGAACCAGCGGACAGCATGATTCGGAAAAACCGGAAAAAGCAGGAACGCCTCAAGGCAGAATTGGAAAATCGTCATGTGGCTGCAAATGTGGGTGGCATGACGCGGAAAAAGATAATGACTGCTTATCGGGAAAGAGCCATTGAGCTTTGTTGTATGATAGAGGCTTTTGGGCAGATTTCAATAAAGGCCCTAAGAGAATTGGGCAAGGACGATAAGTATGATTCTAATCTTCGGAGCAATGCCTATCAATGGTTTGAAAGAGTTGATAAGGGTGTATATGGGCTTACAAAGGCTGGATATGAAGTTCTATCATCACTGGATTATGTTAAGGCCGTTGATTATTATAGAGTATTTTATAGAGAGGAAAAAGGACAATGAGCGTATTGGGGAATATTCTTTGGCTGATTTTTGGTGGACTTCTGAGTGCCCTTGGTTGGTTTCTAGCAGGAATTGTTTGCTGTATCACAATCATAGGGATACCCATTGGGTTGCAATGCTTTAAATTTGCAGAAATGGTGATTTGGCCTTTTGGAACTGAAATATATTACGGTAATTTAAACTCAGGTTCAATCATTCTAAATGTAATTTGGATTTTGTTGTGTGGTCTTGAGTTGGCCATAGGTTCTTTGGCATTAGGCGTTGTATGCTGTGTAACCATAATTGGGATTCCCTTTGGCATTCAGCATTTTAAATTTGCAGGGCTTGCATTAATGCCCTTTGGAGCACGAATGCACAGGGTGATTTACTAAAATAAAAAAGAGATAAGAGAGGGATAATAAAATGATTATTACAACAACAAATAGTATTGAAGGCAAAGAAATTATATCTTATCAGGGTATTGTTTTCGGCGAGGTCGTTGCAGGAGTAAACTTTGTGAAGGATATGGTTGCTGGTTTAAGCAATTTTTTTGGCGGTAGATCCGGTACTTATGAGGACGAATTAATCAATGCAAGGGAACAAGCCATTGCAGAGATGATGAAAAGAGCCAATTCTATGGGAGCCAATGCTATTGTGGGCGTAGATGTTGATTATGAAGTTTTAGGGGCTGATAATGGGATGCTGATGGTTAGTGTTTCAGGCACAGCAGTGGTTTGCAAATAATAAAGATAATTAATTGCACAGTTAGCACACAGAATTGGAAAATAAGCAAGCTTTTCAGTGTGATATAAAAAAAGGCCCGCATACCTTGAAAAATGATTTCAATGTTCACGGGCTTTTTTATATGGGAATTTATTCACTTATTAACTCTAAAACTGTTTCTCAAACCCTTCATTATTCTTCA
>JAEZPX010000244.1 GCA_023413275.1 Bacillota bacterium
ATCGGGGAGGATGTCACCCACAATGCAAGAGTCTTTGCTAATATACCATTGCAAATTAGTTTTAGAGGAAGTTTGGTTCTTCGTGGAGAAGGCGTCATTTCTTATACAGAGTTTCATCGTATAAACGAAGGAGCTCAGGAGGAAGAGAAATATAAGAATCCCAGAAATCTTTGCAGTGGTACGGTACGACAGCTTAATAGTGAAATTGCCGCAAAAAGAAGAGTTCAGTTCTTTGCATTTACATTGGTAAGCGCCGAGGGAAGGGTATTGTCCGATAGCAAGGCAGAAAACTTGAAGTGGCTTGCAGGACTTGGTTTTGATGTAGTTGACCATAGAATTGTGACTGCTGAAACTGTAGAGCAGGAAGTGGAATGGTTTCGCTCACATATAAAAGAGAATGATATTGCATCAGATGGTCTGGTTTTAACCTTTGATAGTATTGCTTACAGTGAAAATCTTGGCAGTACAGCGAAATTCCCCAAAGATTCCATTGCTTTTAAGTGGGCGGACGAAATGGCTGAGACCACCTTGAGAGGGATTGAATGGAATACCTCAAGAACCGGCCTGATGAACCCAATTGCAATCTTTGATCCTGTGGAATTGGAGGGCTCTAGAGTCAGCAGAGCCAGTGTGCATAACGTTAGTATCCTGCGAGAGCTCAAGCTGGGTATTGGTGATCTTATTAGAGTTTATAAAGCATATATGATTATCCCCCAAATTGCAGAGAATTTGACGTGCTCTGACTCGGCTGAAATTCCAAAGAAGTGCTTTGTGTGCGGTGGGGAGACCCAAATCAAAAAACTACGAGACGGCGAGGCTTTATACTGTACAAACCCTGAGTGTTCTGCCCAAAGAATTCAGAGGCTTACCCATTTTGTATCCAGAGATGCCATGAACATGGAGGGCTTTTCTGAGGAGACTATAAAGAAGTTTTTGGAGATGGGCTTTATCCAGCAATATCCTGATATTTTTTGTTTGGAGAAATATGAAGAACAAATTAAAAAAATGGAAGGCTTCGGAGAAAAATCCTTTAGCAATTTGATAAAGTCCATTGAAAAGGCAAAGGAAGTGGAACTTCCGAATTTTATTTATGCTTTAGGCATTGATCAGGTGGGCTTGCGCAACGCCAAGCTTTTATGTAGTAAATTTCATTATGATTTGGACAAGATTATTCGTGCTTCAGAAGATGAATTGATTGGAATTGATGGATTCGGCACTGTTATAGCCCATAGTATTCATTATTATTTTGGAGAAGAAGAACACAAAACACTGTTAAATCGTGCTTTGAAATTTTTGAAAATAAAGGTTCCGGTAGAAGTTAAAACCGAGGGGTCTCTTGTACAAGGGCTAACTTTTGTAGTGACAGGGGATTTAGAAAGGTTTTCAAACCGAAAGGCTCTTGCAGAATCAATAGAGTTGCGGGGAGGAAAGGTAACAGGCAGTGTTACGAAGAAGACGAATTATTTGATTAATAATGATGTTTTCTCAGCATCCTCGAAAAATGAAAAGGCGAAAGAATTGGCAATTCCGATTATTAGTGAGTATGATTTTATATTAAAATTTAATATTACACCAGAAGAAGACAAATAATTTATTATATCTGTTAAGACTTACAACTAGCTGTTTTTATACTATCTAGATAAAAAAGGAAAATATAGTTGTTTATTTTCACAAAAAAATCTCCTTTGAATGTTTTACAGTCAAAGGAGATTTTTTTATTGTTGCCACTTTAAACACTTTTTTTCGAGCAAGGCGATACCCTCATACATAAGAGCAGCAAGGATGGCAAGGATAATGACGCTAAGCATTACCCAATCCAATTTAAATATATAATACTACAAACTGTATGTTTAAAATTTTTGGATTATATTGACGGAATTACCCCAAAGTGCTATAATGGATGAAAATTAAATACTAATTTGTAACCGGGGGAACTATTTTAGTTGAGAAGGATAAAACCTGACCCTTAGAACCTGTCAGTTAATACTGTCGTAGGGAGTGTAATCAATGAAGCTTTTGATGCCTTATCCCTAGGATAAGGCTTTTTTTATTGCAATTTAGGAGTAGCTGGAAACATCAATTGAATAGAAAATACATAACTTTTATGTTTTAAAACGATAAGGCGTAAAAAGGGGTGCACCACCGCGGGTGTATTCCTTTCTATGCCTTTTTATTATACATCAAAAAAATTATATAGAAAAGAGAGTGTGAAATGAAAAAAATAAGCTTAAAAAAACAAACAACCCTGGCTATGTTAGTGGCATTGGGTTATGTGCTTAACACCTTTGTGTATTTTCCTAGGATGGCACCCTTTCAGCACATGATTAATGTGATTGCGGCAGTTATTCTTGGCCCAACCCTTAGTTTTATATGTGCGCTCCTAATTGGAACTCTGCGAATGGTACTTAACGGCAACACCATACTTGCGGTTATTGGTGCTGTCATTGGCGCATATCTTTCGGGATTATGCTATAAGAAAACCCAGAAGCTGTATATGGCAGTTGTGGGAGAGGTGATTGGGACAGGCATTATTAGTGCAATTGCATCCTATCCGTTTATGGTTCACTTCTATGGATTGCCACCGACTTCAATTTTTACATATGTACCGTTTTTTATTCCATCTTCGTTGATGGGGGCAATCATAGGATATGTGCTTATTAAATCATTAGAGAAAACAGGCAACTTGCAAAAGATGAAACAATCTTTAGAAAGTGA